>WTKB01000280.1 GCA_011524575.1 Aquimarina sp. | reverse complement strand
AGTAGAAAGGAAAAAGAAACGATTTATTATATCTATTTTAAAGATTAATTGGTATAAAACTAATTTACGCTTCTCGACTTTGAAGTAACTAAAAAATAAATACCTACAGCAATAAATGGAATACTTAACCACTGACCTGTAGAAAACATACCTAAAATACTCTCAAAACCTCCTTGACTCTTTTTAACAAATTCTACCACAAAACGTACCGAAAAGATGAGTAGCATATAACTACCAAATAAAAACCCTAACTGAGTTCTTTTTGTAGTTTTCCAGTATAAATAGTATAAAATAAACGATACAAAAACATAACCAAACGCCTCATATAATTGTGCAGGATGACGAAAAGGAAGTACTTCTAATACACTTGTAAATTTGGGGTTTATGACTAGTTCTTGGTAGGCCGACTTCACGTTTTTTATCCCTGTAAGATTTACTGCCTGATTTCTTGAAACCTCAGACTGCACAAATTTTACCCCCATTGGTCCTGAAGTGATATTACCAATAATCTCTGAATTAAAAAAATTACCAATCCGCACAAAAATACCCCCAAAAGCTGCTGGTATAGTTACCCTATCCAAAACCCATAGTACAGGTTTATGTATCACATTTTTGGAATACAAATACATTGAAATTACAAAAGCAATAGCCGCACCATGACTAGCCAAACCTTGGAAACCTGTAAATTCAAAACTCGGTGAAAAACGTACTGGTAGTAAAATCTCTAGTAAATTATTTTTATAATACGCCCAATCATAGAAAAACACATGTCCCAAACGAGCTCCTAATAATGTAGCAATAACGGCGTACATAAAAATACTGTCTAACTTTTCCTCGTCAATATTTTCACGAATAAAAATTTTCTTCATTAAATAAAAACCTAAACTAAAAGCAACTACAAACATCAAACTGTAGTAGTGAATAGTAAAGAAACCAAGATCAATTCCTGTAGAGGGATTCCAAATTAAATTCATAAAGCAAGTACTATTTAACAGGTAAGTATATCAAAATTATGGAACGGGATCATAACCCGACCCTCCCCATGGGTTACAACGAAAAATACGTTTTATAGTATAAATCAAACCTTTGTAAAGTCCGTGTTTTTCAAGAGATTCTTTCGCATAACAAGAACAAGTAGGTTGAAACCTACAATTTGCAGGGAATAAAGGAGATATCATCCCTTTATAGATTTTTATTAAAAATAAAAAAGGCTTTATTAAATACTTCGAACCCATTATTCTAAAACATAAGTAGTTCCTTCTCTAGAATCCTTCAACACAATACCTTTTTCTTGTAATTGATTTCGAATACGATCACTTGTAGCGAAGTCTTTAGAGGCACGTGCTTCATTTCTTAAATCTATAAGCAACTGAATAGCAATATCTAATTTACCTTCGTCTGATGATTCTATAGCAGAACTCTCGTTCTCAGAAATATTTGTAATTGTTTGCAAACCTAAAACTTCAAAAACAAAACTAGATAAAGTTTGCTTTAAAAGTTCTAAGTCCTGATTTGTAATAGAAAACTCTTTACGATATAATTGATTAATGTATTTCACAACTTCAAAAAGACGAGCAATAAGCACAGGGCTATTAAAATCATCATTCATAGCATCATAACAGGATTGTACCCAATCGGACACCTTAAGACCTGTAGTCTTAACCTTATCTTTAGTGTCTGAAACTATTTTTGGTAAAAGAGAGATGGCTTCCATGAGCTTCTGATACCCTTTTTCTGAGGCAGCTAACGCATCATTAGAAAAATCCATCACACTTCTATAGTGTGCTTGTAACATAAAGAAACGCACAACACTCGGACTATACGTTTTTTCAAGAAGATCACTTCCTCTCTCAAAAATATCTAAAGGCATTAAAGTATTCCCTGTACTCTTAGACATTTTTTTACCATTTAGTGTAAGCATATTGGCGTGCATCCAATAATTTACTGGCGTATGCCCTGTACAGGATTCTGCCTGTGCAATTTCACACTCATGATGAGGAAATTTCAAATCCATACCACCACCATGAATATCAAATGTATCCCCTAGATATTTAGCACTCATTGCAGAACACTCCAAGTGCCACCCTGGAAAACCTTGACCCCAAGGACTTGCCCAACGCATAATATGCTTGGGTTCTGCCTTTTTCCAAAGAGCAAAATCTTGTGGGTTTCTTTTTTCTTGCTGCCCTTCTAAAGCTCTTGAAGCATTCTCCATATCCTCAAGATTACGTTTACTTAATTTACCGTAACCTTTTTCTTTATCAAATGCTTTAACATCAAAATAAACAGAACCATCAACTTCATAAGCAAAGCCGTTGTTTATAATCGTTTTAATAAACTCAATTTGCTCAATAATATGTCCCGTAGCTGTAGGCTCAATACTTGGAGGAAGTGTGTTTAACTTTCTTAAAGTACTATGAAAATTAAGGGTATGACGCTGAACCACCTCCATAGGTTCAAGTTGTTCTAAACGTGCTTTTTTAGCAATTTTATCCTCGCCATGATCGGCATCATTTTCCAGATGCCCTACATCAGTGATATTACGTACGTAACGTACTTTATACCCTAAATATGTTAAATACCTAAAAACCAAATCAAAAGAAACAAAGGTACGGCAGTTACCTAAATGTACATCACTGTAAACAGTAGGCCCACACACATACATACCCACATGCGTATTATGAATAGGCTTAAAAAGTTCTTTTTGACCGTTTAAAGAATTATAAATAACTAATTCTTGAGTTTTAGAAGCACTGATTGTCATTGGGATTTAGATAAAAAAATATAAAAAGATTCTCTAGAATTTAGTTTTTAAGCGGATGTAATTTAAGAATTCTTGTTTCACAGATTCCTCTTTAAATCTACCTCCAAACTCACTGGTTACTGTACTACTATCGATATCTCGAATTCCTCTTGAATTCACACATAAATGTTTTGCATCGATAATACAAGCAACATCCTCAGTTTGCATACTTTGTTGCAATTCTTGAACAATTTGCATGGTCAAACGCTCTTGTACTTGTGGTCTTTTAGCGTAATAATCTACTATACGATTAATTTTTGATAAACCAATTACATTCCCTTTTGAGATATAAGCAACATGAGCTTTACCTACAATTGGAAGCAAATGATGTTCACAAGTAGAATATAGTGTAATATTCTTCTCTACTAACATTTCTCCGTAACGATAATTGTTTTGAAAAACAGATGTTTTAGGTTTATTTTTTGGATTTAATCCTCCAAAAATTTCTTTGACAAACATTTTTGCAACCCGATATGGTGTACCTTTTAGACTATCATCACTAAGATCTAAACCTAGAGTATTCATAATCTTGAATACGTCTTTTTCAATACTTTCAATTTTCTTATCATCAGAAAGGTCAAAAGCACTCTCTAGTAATGGAGTTGTAGCACTTAAACTTATATGATTATCTCCAATGAAATCTTCCTCTTCTCTCATAAGCAAATTTTAATAGACATTAACAGGGTCTTTTAAACAACCTCCACAATATTATTAATATACAAAAATCTCAAAAAGTAGCACCTAAAACACTAATATAGAATTCAACACATATTAATGATTTTTTTTAAAAACAAACTAAATTTATTAAAAATGCAAATGTAAGGAATTTAAACCTCAATTTTTATGTTATTTATTATGAGGATTTTTTAAAAACCAACATTAAAAGTTAAACTCACCAAGTCTCCCTTTTCCTCTATAGTAGCTGTTGGAAAATAACTTCCATTTTCAAAAGGTGTAAAGTTTCTTGTTCTTTGGTAATGATTATACGCTAAATCTAACTTATAACGCTTCCAAGCATACCCCAAACCTAACGAAAATCCACTATCCAAAGAAGAACTATTTACACGGGACTCCAATGGACTTGAAGTAAATTGTGTACCTGCTCTAAATTTCCAGTTTTGGGCTCGAAACTCTGTTCCTAATCGAAAATCATGAATAGGCTTATAATATGCCGCAATACTCTCGTTTAACTGAGAAGCTCCTTGGAATCCTTCTCCATACTTTATATTTGATAAATTTTGATAAGTATATTGCCCTGAAATTAACGCTTTGTCAGCGATAACATAAGCCGCACTCAGCATGGTTTTTGAAGGAATCCTAAGTTGATATTCTGAATAAAGATAATACACTCCTGGATCGATTGTCAATGAAGAAAAAGAATCTTCAACGACACCATCCTGATTATCATCAATCTCAATAGGAGTAGTAAAATTCGTTATGATTCGTTGATCTATTTCTGTGTTAACACTAAGCCATGTAGGTGTTTGATAACTTAATCCGAATCTAAAATTCTTACCTGTTCGATACAAAGCTCCAACACCTAAAGAAATACCCGTAGAAGAAGTTGTCTCATCCTGAATATAAGTAACATTAGCATACGTGTTATCTTCATAAAAAACCATTTCCTTTTGATAAGAAGAAGCATGAATATTCAGATTTGCTCCAAGATGCCATCCAGACGAATAACTTGTTGCTAAATTCAAACTTGTTTTGGAATTACTCCCAGACTGACGCACCTCTATATCTTGAAAGGAACTCGTTGTAGCAAGTTCTGAATCATAAATATCATCCGAATCCTCAGAAGGACTAATCAAATAAGAAGAATACCCCAAAAAGGCTTCCTGCCCTCGCCTTCCATAACCTGAAGAATCCCCAATGTTAATATAAGCATCTCTATAGGTTTCCCCTTCAAACCTTGATATATTTTCAGGAAAATATCCATTTGCTTGCTCAGCAAAATAAGAACCGATAGAAGTATTTAAATCTCCTTGTAACCTGTAATGGCTTTTATGATCTTGACTAAGGGCATAATTAAACCCCAAAACAACCCTTTCTAAAGTATTGGTATCAGTATTTTTGTTAAAAACTAAAACACCACCTATTTGATTCAAATTCAGATTAGCTTGATCTGTTTTCAAAGCTGAATTTCCATCATAACTTGTTAAAAATCGACTTCCTCCTTGTGATAATGTCACTGCACCATGCGAACTGGAAAAAACAGCAGCTCCAGCTGGATTATCTGACAAAGCCGATAAATCTCCTCCTAATGCACCAAATGCTCCGCTTAAACCATTATACCTAGCTGTACCTGTTAAGTGACCACCTCTATACTTTTCAAAAGCCTCAGTTGTAGATTGTGCCACTACTAAACTCGTAGTACAAACTATACTTATTATTGTTGTTATGAATTTCATATGTTATTCCTATAAATTTTAACACCTCTACCTATTACACATTGAAATAACCGCTACCTTCTACGAAAAGTTCTGTGAGAACTGCCTCTTGAAGAAGACACTGAAGACGACCTTCTTTGTGAAGAAGTACTACGATAAGTTCCATTTCTTGAAGTTCTTTGTGAACTCCCTTGTGAATACCCCCTATTGGAAGTAGTTCTTGCATTTCTAAAAGATCGAGAAGAACCTACACTCGGAACTCTTGATACACCCCGAGTAACTCTTGCTGCCCTATTTCCTACAATACGTTGTCGTTGCAAGCGACTAACCATTCGTGCATTACGCACAGGAACACCATAAAAACCTCTCTGAAAACGATTTACTCCCCAACTATTCCAACCATAAAAAGCATTTGGATAACCCCAAAAAGAATTCCATCCTAGATTCCACCCCCAAAAACGCTGGTTATTCCAGAATCTTCTTTGTATAAATGGATCATTCCAACCCCACATACTTGACCACCCCCAGTTCCAAAAAGGATGGGTTGACATCACGATAACTGTATTTTGAGAATTACCCATATCTGACGATGACCAATCTGAAACCTCGTTGTGATTTACCTCAGAATTTTGTAAATGAGATTCCTCAAAAACAACCCCAGACTGCAATGAAGCATCTGCTTGGCTATACTGCTGTAATTTTTGTTCAAAGTAACTGGGTTGTTGAGACACACTTGAAAGCGCTACTTTAGCATCTCTATTCTCATTTAAATGTATATATTCCTTTTGAGCATGTTGTTGGTTTCCATAGATAGTATCCGTTGGATAATAAGTTGCTTTATAACTACTCCCACAACTGTAAAAACATAAGGAAATACCTATTAAAAAAACTTTAGTAAAATTCAGTAGAGAGGTATCGATACGAAACATAGGCGAGTTTTTGTATTGTTAAACAATATAAATTTACTTAGTTTTGTGATAGTAAATCTATACAAAAAAATGCACAATTGTTGTGCCAAAAATACTATAAATAATGGGTAAAGGCCTAACTAAGCGCAGTGAAGACTATTCTAAATGGTATAATGAATTAGTTGTAAAAGCAGATTTAGCAGAAAATTCATCAGTAAGAGGCTGCATGGTTATCAAACCTTATGGATATGCCATCTGGGAAAAAATGCAAGCTGAATTAGATAAAAAATTCAAAGAAACTGGTCATCAAAATGCCTACTTTCCTCTTTTTGTTCCTAAAAGCTTATTTGAAGCAGAAGAGAAAAACGCAGAAGGTTTTGCTAAAGAATGTGCTGTAGTTACCCACTACCGACTCAAAACAGATCCTGAAAACCCTTCTAAGCTTATTGCTGATCCTAATGCAAAACTTGAAGAAGAACTCATTGTACGACCTACATCAGAGGCTATTATTTGGAATACCTACAAAGGATGGATTGAGTCCTACAGAGACTTACCTATTCTTATCAATCAATGGGCAAATGTAGTGCGTTGGGAAATGCGTACTCGTTTGTTTTTAAGAACCGCAGAGTTTTTATGGCAAGAAGGACATACCGCACATAGCACAAAACAAGAAGCTATTGCAGAAACACAACAAATGAACAAAGTATACGCAGATTTTGCTGAAAACTTTATGGCAATTCCTGTAATTCAAGGAAACAAAACAGAATCTGAACGCTTTGCTGGTGCAGAAGACACCTATTGCATTGAAGCACTTATGCAAGATGGAAAAGCATTACAGGCAGGAACTTCACACTTTTTAGGACAAAGTTTTTCTAAAGCTTTTGATGTGAAATTCACTACTAAAGAAGGAAAACAAGAACATGTTTGGGCAAGTTCATGGGGGGTGTCCACAAGATTAATGGGAGCCCTTATTATGACCCATAGTGATGATAGCGGCCTAGTACTTCCTCCGAATTTAGCACCTATCCAAATAGTTATTGTGCCTATATTTAAAAATGAAGAGCAACTAACCCGTATCGAAACCTACGTAAACACCCTTGTCAAAAACCTAAAAGACAAAGGCATTAGTGTGAAGTTTGATCATAGAGATAGTGTACGTCCTGGTGCAAAATTTGCACAATACGAAATGCAAGGGGTACCTGTTCGTATAGCTATTGGACCAAAAGATCTTGATAAAAACCAAGTGGAAGTAGCACGTCGAGATACTTTTGAAAAAACAAGTGTCTCTCAAGAAGGGCTTGAAGAATACCTAGAAAACCTACTTAAACAAATTCAAGATGACTTATTTAATAAAGCACTTGAATTTAGAAATAACCATATTACAGAAGTAAATTCATTTGAAGAATTTAAACAAGTTTTAGAAACCAAAGGAGGATTTATTTCTGCACACTGGGATGGTACTATTGAGACAGAAGAAAAAATAAAAGAACTCACAAAAGCAACAACTAGATGTATCCCATTAGAGGGAGCTATTGAAGAAGGGGTATGTGTTTATAGTGGTAAACCCTCTAAGAGACGTATCCTTTTTGCAAAAGCTTATTAATTTTTTTTATTTTTTTTCAAAAAAACTTTAATAATTAAAATAAAGTCGTATATTTGCATTCCAGATATATGTTTGGCCCGTTCGTCTATCGGCTAGGACGCCAGGTTTTCATCCTGGTAAGAGGGG
>WTKB01000144.1 GCA_011524575.1 Aquimarina sp. | reverse complement strand
CAATTATGAATATATGCATAATTACGACGACGCTATAGAGATATATTATAAAGACATTGAAAACACCAAAATTTCAAACACATACCTCAACCTAGCCAATACTTTAGCTAAATCAAATCAACTTTCAAAAGCTGAAGAATATTATGATGATTACCTACAAATCTCTAAAGGAAAATATGATTCAACAACACATTTTGGTAGAAGTGTTTTATCTGAAATATTTGCTGAACCAATTCATCTGTATTCAAAAAGAAAAAAATCAAATAAGCTCAATAAGTATAACAATTACTCATTGAACCTAAGAAGGCTGAACTATAAAGAAGATCCAAACAGTGACCAATCAATTCAAGATTTATCAGAGTCATTTGATTATACAGCGACCATTAAGATGATTGAAAAAAAATATTCGCATGCATTACAGATGATTGATAGTTCTATCGTGATACGAAAAAATCTAAACAATACGTCAATTATTGATGCTGAACTTTGCAAGTCTTATAATTTAAATGCTTTATTAAATGTTTTGAAAAAAGATTACAAAGAAGCCATATCTGATGCTAATCAAAGTATTTCTTTGCTTTCTAAATATGATAGTATTACAGATTTTTTTCAATTAGAAAAATTACTTAACCACTACTACTTAGCCAAATCTAACTTCATGTTAAAAGACACAGAAGAAGCAAAACAGAACATTGACAAATCTATTAAAATCATAGAAAGACTATACCCAAGGTCTAAGTCTGGTTTTGAACCATATCTTTTGAAAGCAAAATTCTTAAAAGCTAAAATTGAAAAGGACAAGAAAACAAAAAAGGACTTAAAGAAAAAAATCAAAGAATTGGATAAAATGCCTCTGTATGGTCTATTGTAAATTTAAAACTGGTCTTGTGACCGACTTACAATAGTATAAGCTTATTTTAGCTACTACTATTATCTAAAAAATTGCTTAAACGAGCTGTAAAAAAACAAAATACAGACGATAATCAAAGTCTCCAGTTCGAAATAAAGGACATTTACCTTTACAAGGCATACTATTAACTTATCAATAGTATGCCTTGTTTCTTTTCTACCTCCAAAATCAAGGTAAGGTTATAAATAAAGCAAAAATCTAGTCTTTAAAGATTTCTTTTCCAAGGACAGAAGCCAACAGCTATATCAATGTAAATCCTTGATTTTAAGTAACAGTTGAACAAAAAACATTTTTTTAATCTATACATACATTCTCTATCTTGTAAGATATTTATATTTCATAGTGTTTTAAGAATACATTGCCTTGATATGAAAGAAATCTCTATAAAAAAAAACTAGCCTACTACCTAAAAGAAGCAAAAGAAAATGGGCAACCACAACCTATCTTCTTTTTGGGAGCAGGAGCTTCTGCTACAGGAAACATCCCCCTTGCTGCTGGAATAGAAAAAGACATCTTATCCAAATTTGACGACAATCCCGACATCAAAGAATTAAAAGATGATGAGAAACACTATGCCAAATTGATGGAGTGTCTTAAACCTCACAGACGCAATGAACTGCTCAAAGGATATATCAATAAAGCGAAAATCAATGTAACCCACATCTACTTAGCACAGTTGTATATGGAAGGCTATGTAGATTATATCTTAACTGTCAATTTTGACAACCTCATGCTACGCGCTTTAGCCCTCTATCACAAATTCCCTCCTACCTATGACATGGCAGTTCTAAAAGACCTCACCACCACTAGTTTCACAGAAAAGTCAGTCGTTTACTTACATGGACAGCATCACGGCTTATGGTTACTCAATACACCAGACGAAATGAATAAGGTTGAGCGTACCGTACCTCGTATTTTTGATAAACTGGCGAACCAAAGACCTTGGGTATTTATAGGCTACAGTGGCACAGACCCCATTTTTGAACATGTCAAAAACATGGGACGTTTTGACAATGGTTTGTATTGGGTAGGCTATAAAGAACATGAGCCTAATAAAGAAGTACAAGATTTTCTTAAAACACCAAATACGAACGGAAGTATTATTAAAGGCTACGACGCTGATTCCTTTATGCTCAAGCTCAATGAAGAGCTAAAATTACCACAACCCAACATACTTGAAAAACCCTTTTCTTCCTTAGAAATCATGCTCAACGAAGTAAAAGACATTAATGACGAAGAGCATTTCAAAGGTGTAAAAGAAAGATTAGCCATAGCCAAGAAAAACGTCAAGGGTGCTATACAAAAATATGAAGAATACCAAAACACAGATATAGAGGATAAAGAACTAGAAC
>WTKB01000264.1 GCA_011524575.1 Aquimarina sp. | reverse complement strand
TGTTAACTCCAACAATAGTGTAAGTTCCACAAAATAATTTGTAAATTAGCTGCATTCAGAAATAAATAATTATTACACCTTATAGATTATGGCTTTTGACATAGAAATGATAAAAGAGGTATACCAAAACATGGCTGGGCGAGTGGATGCCGCTAGAGCCCTTACTGGAAAACCACTTACCTTGGCAGAGAAGATTTTATATTCCCACCTTTGGGATGGTAATGCCACTAGTGCCTTTGAAAGAGGAAAAGATTATGTTGATTTTGCTCCTGATAGAATTGCTTGTCAAGATGCAACTGCACAAATGGCTTTATTGCAATTTATGCAAGCAGGTAAAGCTAAAGTAGCTGTGCCTACTACAGTACATTGTGATCACCTTATTCAAGCAAAACAAGGTGCTAGCACCGATTTACAAAATGCTTTAAATACTTCAAATGAAGTGTTTAACTTCTTAGAGTCGGTGTCTAATAAGTACGGTATAGGTTTTTGGAAACCTGGTGCTGGGATTATTCATCAAGTGGTTTTAGAAAACTATGCTTTCCCAGGAGGGATGATGATCGGTACAGATTCTCATACCGTTAATGCGGGAGGTTTAGGAATGATTGCTATTGGAGTTGGTGGTGCTGATGCCGTAGATGTTATGGCAGGAATGCCATGGGAGCTTAAGTTTCCTAAACTCATCGGGGTAAAACTTACTGGGAAACTTTCTGGTTGGACAGCTCCAAAAGATGTAATTTTAAAAGTAGCAGGTATTCTTACTGTAAAAGGAGGTACTGGATGTATTGTAGAGTATTTTGGAGAAGGTGCAGAATCTATTTCTTGTACTGGTAAAGGTACTATCTGTAATATGGGTGCTGAAATCGGTGCAACGACTTCTACTTTTGGTTATGACGAATCTATGGAGCGTTACCTTAGAGCTACAGACAGAAACGATGTTGCAGATGCAGCTAATGAAGTAAAGTCATATCTTACAGGTGATGCTGAGGTATATGCTAACCCAGAGCAGTATTTCGACGAGGTAATCGAAATTAATTTATCAGAATTAACACCACATATCAATGGGCCATTCAGTCCAGATTTAGCTACTGCTGTAGGTGCAGAAATGAACGAGAAAGCTACTAAAAACGATTGGCCATTAGATGTAGAGTGGGGGCTTATTGGTTCTTGTACGAACTCTTCTTACGAGGATTTATCTCGTGCGGCATCAGTTGCTAAACAAGCTATTGACAAAGGCTTAAAGACCAAAGCGGAGTTTGGAATTAATCCAGGATCTGAGCAAGTACGTTATACGGCTGATAGAGATGGTTTACTTTCTATTTTTGAGGAATTAAACGCTAAGATTTTTACAAATGCTTGTGGGCCATGTATTGGGCAATGGGCACGTTACGAAGATCCTAAAAACGCTCCTAAAAACAGTATCGTACATTCTTTTAACAGAAACTTTGCTAAAAGAGCAGATGGAAACCCAAATACACATGCCTTTGTAGCATCTCCAGAAATGGTAGCTGCTATTGCAATTTCGGGAAGATTAGATTTTAACCCAGTTACAGACAAGCTTCTTAATGAAAAAGGAGAAGAAGTAATGCTAGAAGAACCAACAGGGTATGAGTTGCCTCCAAAAGGATTTGGTGTGGAAGACCCAGGGTATTTAGCTCCTTCTGAAGACGGATCAGGTATTGAAGTTTCTGTAAAATCAGATTCTGAGCGTTTACAATTACTTTCTCCTTTTGCACCATGGGATGGTCAAAATATTACAGGAGCAAAGTTACTTATTAAAGCACATGGGAAATGTACCACAGACCATATCTCTATGGCAGGTCCATGGTTACGTTACAGAGGGCATTTAGATAATATTTCTAATAACTGTCTTATAGGAGCTGTGAATGCTTTTACACAAAAGACAAATTCTGTAAAGAACCAACTAACAGGTGAGTATACTGAAGTACCAGCCGTACAACGTGCTTATAAAGCTGCAGGAGTACCAACTGTAGTTGTGGGAGATCATAACTACGGAGAGGGGTCTTCTAGAGAGCATGCTGCAATGGAGCCACGTCACTTAGGAGTTCGTGCTGTAATTGTAAAATCTTTTGCACGTATTCACGAGACAAACCTTAAAAAACAAGGGATGTTAGGACTTACCTTTGCAAATGAAGCAGATTATGATCTTATTCAAGAAGATGATATTTTTAACTTCTTAGATCTTGATGCTTTTGCTCCAGGAAAAGCATTAAACCTAGAAGTGGTACATGCTGATGGTTCTAAGGATGTTATTGCATTAAATCATACTTATAACGAACAACAAATTGTTTGGTTTAAAGAAGGTTCTGCACTTAACTTAATCAAAAAAAATGCTGAGGCAGTATAATATATCTTAACAACAGGTATTAGAAGAAAGCCCTTTTGTTTATAAACAAAAGGGCTTTCTATTATAATTGATACCTTGAAATTGAGTACACCACCAATTGGTATCCAATACATTTTATTAACTACCTATAAAGTAGTTGTGGTCTTTGATTTCTGCTCTTAGTTTTTTGAAATCGTTTATTTTTATTCTTTTAGTCGCAGTTTCAATAAATTTTTCTTTTTTCAATTGTGATAGGGTTCGAATCACTTGTTCTTCTGTAGTACCTGCGTATTGAGCATATTCTTTTCGACTTAAGCTCAAACTAAGATAACCATTTAATGTACCAAATTTTCTGTGGATATATAAAAGTGTGTCAATAATTCGTTCTCTAACACTCATTTGTGAGATAGATTTTACTCTAATTTCACTTTTATTAAGTTCACTAGCAAAGAAAAGCATCATGTCATAACTAAAACGAGGGTTACTAAGTAATGTTTTCTTTAGAATACTTTTTGGAAAATAACAAAGTTTACAGTCACTTAGTGCAACTGCACCAATGGGGTAACATTCTTCTGGACTTAGTCCTCTATTACCTACAATTTCTCCTGCCTTTGCAAATCTTACAATTTGTTCACGACCATTAATACCAGTACGAAAGACCTTTGCGATTCCTTGTAAGATGATAAAAAATCCATTTACAGGAGCACCTTCCATAATAAATTGTTGACCTTTTTTACATTTGATTATATTTTTGTTAGCTACAATTTCTGATTCTGGAAAATCTTTAAAATTTTGATGAATTAGGCATTCAGTGTTATTGCAATTTTGACAAGAATCTTTAGATTTATTCATACGAACTAGGGCTTTTATAGGTTTGGATCACTAAATTACGTAATTGTACGTAGATTATTGAATAATAAAAGCCGGTAACTTATAAAAAATATTTCTATTTGTTGTTTTTTTCTTCAAAATTTTATTTTAAGACTTCGTATATTTATTTAAAACGGTCATACACTTATATTTTATACCTATGAAAAATAGTTCTATTTATTTTCTTGTTTTACTTTTATCTTTATGGTCCTGTAGTGAAAATGATTCAGATTCAGATATTAGGATTAATCCTATAGAAGTTAATCAAATAACAGCATCCAACAAATACGCCTTCATTGAAGATGAAATATTTATTGAAATTGATGCAAGTGGGTATTCGGTTATAGAAGTTACTTCAGAAGACAATGTTACTATTGAAAAAATTGATACAACCACTTATCAAATAACAGCTTCAGAAAGTACAGAAGCTAGTATAGAGGTGCAGATAGTTTCTGGAGAGTTTAATGAAATTCAAACTTTAGATATAGAATTTGTTGAACATGGAGTCATTGATTTTGAAATCGTAGAAGGTATTCATATTAATAATGATACTACTGATAAAATTATCGAGCTTTTTGGAGAACCTGATTATACTTATTCGAACAGTACTAATACTGAAGAAAGATGGGATTATGCGGGTCTAGGAATCAGGTTTGAAATAACAATTGCTACAGGTATTGTTGATGAGGTGAGGTTGTATGCCACAGACTTTGACAGAGTGTTTAATGATGAAAGTTATTTATCAGGAATATATACCTATGAAATTAGTGAGGATACTAAAATTGAAAACCTACAATTAACCGCTAGTGATGTTATTAATAAATATGGTGATAATTACACTCATAAAACAAGTTCCTCAGTAGATAATCTTCACTATTTTGATTACACTGATATGGATGTTGTATTTTTCTATTTTTCAGATGATATAGAAGATTATTCAGATCAAGAAATCCCTTATATTACTATTTATTAGTCGTTTTTTAGAGCTTGTTTAAAGGGATTACAGGAAGTAGTGCCTTTAAACAAGCTCTTAAATAAGCTCTTATAATACCAATTGCAACAAGAAATCCCTTTGATGGGATACTTAAAATAAGGCTTTTATAGAAACGGTTCCATTATGTATGGTGCGTAAATTCTCGGATTTACGCCCTTGATAATTGAGTTGTAATACTAAAAGTTTTGTTAGGTTTTTATACAAAGATACATTCCATGTGTAATTTTGTCCTGACTGTAAACCTTCTAGCATTTGGAAACTTACATTTGAAAATGTACTGCTGTTAAAGTCATTGAAATACCATTTAAATCCTCCTGTAAGTGCTTTCCATTTTTTTAGATTCCAATTACTTTGAAGTCCTACTTGGTGTTGATTTAATTTTTCATAATTTCCAATAAGATTATTTTTTTGAACATACTTGTAATGGAAAGTATGTTTGGAGCTTTTAAAAGTATAGGATAACCCACTTGTGAAATGATATTCTTTTAGTTTATAATTCTGTTCAATAGTATTTTCGGTAGTGCGTTTATTTTCTATTGTTTTAGCTATTGAATTTATGTGGTAATTTTTTTCAAACTGATGGTCAAAACGTAATTCATGAGTATTTAGTTTTTGTTGCTGATTCCCTAAAAGTAGTTGCTGTAAAAACTCACTATTTTGATACTGATATACCAATCGGTATTTAGGACGATTCCTATTAAGAAATAACTGACTTTGTATTTGGTACTGATACTGAATGGCGTTTTTATGTTTGTTAAATATATGCCCATCAAGTAGGTATTGCTTTTGATCGTCTAAAACTTGTTGAGAAAGTTGCAGGCTATTGTGTTGGTACCACCTTGAAATCCAGTTTTTTTTATCTTTAATATTTTGATTATTAGCTAACTTGGAAAAGTCAAAACTAAATTGATGTGCCCATTTGTGTTGAATGGTTTCTTCTAAACTACTACTAGTTAAGCGTACTTTTATATAATTGGCTTTATCTGTAAAAATACTTATCTCAAACTCTGTAAGTTCTTGAATTCCATTATTGTTGTAGTCATTCCAGGTATGTGTACCTCTTGTAGGATCTGTTTCTACAAATGTAAAATCTTGTTGTTGTATTTGTCCTGTAAAGGTTTGATACCTGCCAGAGGTATTTATAAATCTATTTTTAGTACTTTGTTGATAGGTGAAAATTCCATTAAGGTGTTTTTTTCTTATTTTTTCATCTGTTGTGAAATCGGTAGCTGTTTGGTAGTTAAGTGAAAGTTCCACTTCACTAAAATCTTTTTTGATACTAGATTTTAAGTGACCTGATGTGATGTCTCCTACTTTTTGTAAGCGTTGTTGAAAAACACTATCTAGTTGTTTATACCTTATATTTACTTCTAAATATTTGTTTTTAATAGCTCCCATTTTTACACCTATACCTGCATCACGAACTTTTTGAGAGCGTAATGGATCAAGGTTATTGGTAGCACTAAAATTGACTTGGTTGTTTTCTGATTTAAAATAGGATTGTACCTGTAGGTTTTCTTTTTGGTAAGTGATAAGGCTGTTGGTACGTGTAAAAATCGAAGTTTCTTCTCGACTTTTAGTATTTAAGTACTTTGTTTGATGTGAGAATTTCCATTTATTGATTTCTAAATTTCCTTCAAGGTGGTGTCGCTGTCCCGTGTAGTTTTCGATATTTAGTATTTCAAAGCTGTATCCCAAATTTGAAGTTTCTAAATGTTTTAGATTTGCACCAAATTCTAGTAATTTTTGAGTATTTATAATGCTATTGTCGTTTTCTCTACTTGTGGTTTCCTCGGGGCTTATATTCCAGTTTCTATTAAATTCTAGAGGTGTAATAAGTTCAATGCCTCTAAAGTTTTTATCGATATAACTCAGATTACTATGTAGTTGTAATTGATTTTTTCTTGTTTTCCAAAGATTTTTTTCAAGTTTTAGTTCTAGTGCATTTCCTGTATTATTGGTGTCATCAAGTTCAGAAAAAGTATTTTGATCTTCAATACTTGTGGCAAATTCTAGTTGAATTTTTTCTTGTTTTTTTTTATAGCTTGTTTTTAAGACTAAAATTTGTTTGGATGATGGGGCGTTTATGGTAGAAGTAGGCGTGAAATTTCCTTGAGGAACTCCATTTATAGGAGGGGTATAAACATAAATACGATCTATTTTATTAGGATCTAATAATAGGTAGTCCCCTTTGTTCGTACCTCTATATTGAAATTTTAATTGATAGAGTTGCGTAGGGATATTAAGACTTGTTTCAGGATCGTAATATTGATAAATCGGATTTATTTCTGTCCCGATATTTTCATAGTGAATACCTTCTGGAGTGTATTCGGATTCAAGGGCAGTATCCAATTGCATTTTATTAGGGTTATCACCAGCTTCTTTTAATATTACCTGCGATTGCTCTGCGTTTACTTCCTGTAAAGCTTGGTTTTTTAGATCACTTTCTATGTAGTATTGTCCGTTTATTTGCCAATTTTTTAAAGGTATTTTAGCTCCTATGCTTCCAAGAAGTCTGTTGTAACTCTGGTTACTATATTGGTAAGTAACTCGAATACGCATATCTGATGATATAGGGAAATTGGGTTTAAATTCAATTTGAGCAGTATTGTAATTTATAGTATACTTCTGGCCAGTTCCCTTTTTAAGAGGAAGCCCATTTACATACACTGTTTCTGAATTGGAGAGTATGAATTGTAAAGCATTTTCTGAAGTACTTTCAAATAAAAAATAAGGCCCTTGATTTCCTTGTATTGGTTTGATTTCACTATTTCTAAAAACACCTCTTACAAGAGCAAAACTTGCATAACTATTTGCTTGATCCTGTTGATCATTCAAAAATTGTGTATTGATTTGTAATCCCTGTAGTTTTTTTGAAAAAGATCCAAATCGGCTATTTTGTTCACTAACAGTAATGTCACCTGCTCTTATATTCCAGTTTGGACTATCTATTGCAATAAATACTTGATCAAATTCTTGTAAATTTTGCGAATAACCCACATTTTGAGTAGGTAAATTTGCATCTTGTATAGTAGCTTTTAAGGTAATATTTTCTGATAGTTTTCCTGAAATCTGTAAGTTCAGTTCTGAATTGAGTACTGCATTTTGGTTATTTCCTATAGCAATACTTCTAGTAATATTTCCTGAAGTGTTTAAACCTTTAAATAATTGTAATTCTCTTTCTATTTTGAGTGGTTGAGAGAGTTTGTAAAGTCGTTGTGCTGAGATATTCTCCTCAACAATAAGAGACGGATTTAGAAGTTGGTATTCTTGGGTTAAAAAGTCGGGATATTTAAAAAAACGTACATGAATACTATCTTCTTTTTGAAGTTCTTTAGATAGATACAAGATTCCCTTGGGGTAGTTAATATGGTATTTACTAGAATCTAGTGTTTTTTTATAAGTTTCTAAAGAGTCTTTTTTAGAATATATTTTGAATCCAAAAGGTTGAATGCTATTCGTATGTAGTACGATACTATCTGAGGTAGCTACTGTTTTTTTAATTTCGTTAGTAACTGACTTTTGGCTATAGTTTTTTAGGCTTATGATTAGAACAAGCACTTGTATTATTGCAAAAGATGTCTTTTTAAAAAAAACATGCATAAAGCTAAAAGCAAATGGGTATAGATAAGCCCTCT
>WTKB01000196.1 GCA_011524575.1 Aquimarina sp. | reverse complement strand
CCAGGACCCTCTCCTTAAAAGGGAGATGCTCTACCAACTGAGCTACCCGGTCATTTTTAAATCAAAAGCATTGTAATGCTTAGCGATTGCAAATATATAAACATTATTTTAATTAACAAGTATATTTTTGTTATTTTTATACATATTTTTAACAATTAAAATAACCTCAATTTGAAGATCATCTTACTAGGCTATATGGGTACAGGTAAATCTACTGTAGGAAAAGCACTTGCACAGAAAAAAAATATCAAATTTCTAGATCTTGATCAATATATTGAAGAAAAAGAAAAACTGAGTACTGATCTCATTTTTGAAAATAAAGGAGCTATTTATTTTAGAAAGACAGAATCAGAAAATCTTTGTTTACTTTTAAATGAACCAGACGCTATGGTTCTTTCATTGGGTGGAGGAACTCCTTGTTTTGGAGATAACATGAAAAATATTCTAGAAAATCCTGAAAACAAAGTTATCTATCTAAGATCTAGTGTAACTACGCTTACAAATAGAATTTTCCCAGAAAGACAACACAGACCACTTGTAGCTCGTTTTTCCGAAAAAGAAAAACTACAAGAATTTATTGGACAACATTTATTTGAACGTTCTTACTTTTACAATCAAAGTCCTTATAAAATAAGTACCGATGGAAAATCTCTAGACGAGATTATTGTCGAAATCGAAGAAACCATAGCCTCTTAAGTAACAGAACTTTTTTTAGAGCTTGTTTAAAAAGAATACAAACTGTAATTCAAAAGTTTAAACAAGCTTTTAAAGATTACTTACAAACACCTACCTGTAAGTAGTTAATGATCAGAATTTAAAATTTAATGGAAGAAATAAATATCGAAAGTATTTTTGAACTTATCAAACAAAACCTATTTTTTTATATTCCTAAACTAGCACTAGGAGGCATTGTGCTTTGGTTGGGTATGAAATTAGTTGAAAAAGCCATTCAACTCATTGCTAAATTCTTAGAAAAAACAGGAGTTGACGATACTGTGCGCCCGTTTTTAGTATCAATGGTTGGTTTTGTATCCAGAGGCTTACTTCTTTTTATTGTCGCCTCGATATTAGGTGTTAATTTATCTAGCCTTGTAGCTATACTAGCTGCAATAGGTTTTGCTGTAGGTATGGCACTACAAGGAAGTTTAGGTAATTTCGCTTCTGGAATTTTAATACTTACATTGAGACCCTATAAAGCCTCAGACTGGATTCAAGTAGAAGATTATTTTGGAAAAGTTGTGGAAATAGGTATTTTTAGTACCTTAATTACTTCACCTGGAGGAAAAGCATTAACTATACCTAATTCAAAAATAACAGATGAAGTTGTTGTAAACTTTTCTCGAAGTAAGCGAGTACGTTTAGAATTACAAATAACCATGCCTTACAGTGAAAGTTTCCCAAAAGTAAAACAAATTATTGAAGAAGCCTTAAAAGAAGTCCCTGAAGTACTACAAGAAACAGAAGTATTAATTGGTATCGAAAACTTTGACTCACATTCGATACAAATATCTATACGACCCTATGTAAATCCAGAAGATTATTGGAAAGGTACTTTTGCTGTAAATAAAGCAATGAAAGCAGCCTTCCATGCTAACGAAGTGTCTGTAGCTTATTCTGAAGGTGTAGAAATGGGTAGTATTGGAAAGTAATACCTATTGGTAAAATAGCTATTCTATTTATTTGAAATTACCACAATAAAGTTATGTTGTGGTAATTTCAAAAAATAAGAGTTTAAATAAACTCTTATTAAGAGAACTATATCAGCCCCTCTTAAAAATTAAGTTCATATTTCACCTCAGAATCTATACACTTACTTCCTAATCTTTCATAAAACTTTTTAGCCTTCGGGTTACTTTGGTGTACATACCAATCGAGTTTGCTTGCATTATTTTCTTGGCAAAACTTTTTAACAAAATCCATAATTTGCTCACCTACTCCACTATTTCTATATGCTGAGCGTACAAATAAATCCTCCATGTGATAGTTTGTTTTGCCTGTGAACGTAGATAAGGTTTTATAAGTAATGGCATAGCCTATGATATTTCCTTCTTCATCTTGAGCTACAAAAGTATCTACATGGGTTTGTGTAGGATCAAAAAGTGAATTTCCCAACTCTTGAACACTTACAGTAAAATACTCCGAAAGTTCGACATGTTCTGAAAGTTTTGAAATACAATAGTGAATACCTGATACATCTTTAGGCTCTCCATGTCTTACAATTACTTTAGTAATTTCTTTTATATTATCCATTATATTAATTTAAAATTATAGCAATTAAG
>WTKB01000345.1 GCA_011524575.1 Aquimarina sp. | reverse complement strand
TAGAGTAATTTCACCATACATAATAAGTGTTTATTACTCTACAACAACAACTTTCATTTCGGGGTTGTATTTTAGAATGTAAGAAGCCATATTTTGATACCCTCCTTGTGGAGTAAGTACATATTGGAATCGGTTTCTAGGATACTCTGTAGTAAAAGTCTGTTCTGAAATTTTTAGTTTGTCTGTACTTGCACTTAAACGCAATAGTACATCTAGAGTTAAATCATAACCTCTTGCTGCATATTGGTTTGGTTCATTATTGAAATGAACACGGTATAGATTTGAAAAATTATTTTGATCAATATCATTATCTAAATACTCTTCATTAACACTTGGGTAATGAAAATTTAATTGTGATAAATGAATATGTTGTACAGATTCATTGTCAAAAGGTTTTGTTTTATTTGTGGTAAATAAGGTAATGTTATGTGATTTAGAACGTGCATTTAAAAAAGGAATTACGTTACTTACGAAAGTCATATTTTTAGATTCTAAAAATACATGATGTGGCAAGTCAGATGGCACTTCAGGGTCAAAAATTGCATTGATTTCATCTTGGCTTACAAAATTTTCTTGTTCAGGGGTTAAATATTCTGCATCAGGAAAATGACCTCTAAGCCTTGTGCGAATAGCATAGGATGGTTTGTCTGAAATTACTACAATTTTACGAGGTGTCATTGAATCTTTTTTCACAAAATCGATCATTCTTTCTTCTAACATTTTAGACGAAGGAATAGTTTGGTATAATACCTTATAATTTGAAGCTACTTTATTTGATATCGGAGAAAAAAGAGGTACTCCATAACGATTTGCAACTCTAGCTACAGATGCTACATTTTTTTCATAAAGAGGACCAATAATCGCGTCAAATTTCTTTGGGGTAGCGTTTTCTAATAGTTCTATTGATTTTGCTGTGTTATTTTCGGTATCAAAAACTTCCACATTGGCATAAATTCCCATTTGCTCTGCTTTTTTAAGAGCTGTGAGAACTCCAGTATAAAAGTCTACTGTAAGACGCCTTACTTTGCTGTTTTTTAGATGTTTTTTATAATCATTATTGCCATAAATACTATCTTTTGGAGTTTTATTGATTTCAAAAGGTAGAAAGACTGCAATGTTTTTAGGAGTACGATTAATGAGGTATTGTCTTAAATCTAGGATTTGTGTATCTGTACTCGTTTCAAAATTATTTTCTTCTAAAAGCGATACAGTTTGCTCTTTAGGTAATTTTAAAATCATTCCTGCCTTTAAACCTGTTGAACTAATCATCGGATTGAGTTCACTGATTTTTTGAACACTAATATCGTAGCGTTTACTTAAGCTATACAAAGTTTCTTTAGGCATTACTTTATATAATTGATACTTAGAAGTATCCACAGGAGTGTGATCCACTTGTTCTTGAGGATTAGATACCAGTAATTGATAACCAATAGGGAATTCATCGGGTTTTAAATTAGGGTTTAATTGCTCTAATTCTTGTAAAGTAAGTCCAAATCTTCGAGCCACCCCATAACGGGTATCTTTAGCCTGAATAGTATAGGCTTGCGTAATAGGTCCTGTATATTCCCTTTCCTCCACAACTTTAACTTTGCGATCACTCATTCCACTTAACTTTTGGAAAAAAGTAAGTGGTGGGTGATTTTCATTAAGTGGAATTTGAAGAATATCTCCTTTTCTAAGAGGTTGATCTTCTAGAAAAGTATTATGTTCTTTAATCTCACTAACAGAAACTTTATATTTTCTAGCAATACTATACAAGGTCTGTTTAGAACGTGTTTTATGATTTCTAAACACGATTTCTTTTACGGACTTACGGGTGTTTTGCTGTTTACTAGGTAGTACTAAGTAACTGCCTTGTTTAACTCCAAAACGAGCCATAGGGTTTAAAGCATAGATGTGATCTGGATTAATTTTGTATTTTTTTGCAATACTAAACACATCCTCACCATGCCTTACTTGATGTTTTTGAAAGTCATACTGTGCATAAATACACTGTAAATTCAAGGTTAAAAAACCTACAAGAAAACAAAAAATGATTTTTTTCATCATAATGTTATTGATACAATTTATTCCCATTCAATAGTAGCAGGTGGTTTAGAACTAATATCATATACTACTCTATTAACCCCTTTTACTTTATTTATAATATCATTAGATACTTTTTGTAAAAACTCATAAGGTAGATTTACCCAATCAGCAGTCATACCATCTGTACTTTCTACAGCTCGTAGTGCCACACACTTCTCATAAGTTCGTTCATCACCCATAACTCCTACACTATTAATAGGTAGTAGTATAGCTCCTGCTTGCCATACCTTATCATACAGGCCATGACTTTTTAACCCATCAATAAAAACAGCATCAACTTTTTGTAGTAATGCTACGTTTTCAGCAGTAATTTCACCTAGAATACGAATGGCTAGACCTGGTCCTGGAAAAGGGTGTCTTCCTAAGAT
This sequence comes from Aquimarina sp., assembly GCA_011524575.1. Taxonomy (GTDB): domain Bacteria; phylum Bacteroidota; class Bacteroidia; order Flavobacteriales; family Flavobacteriaceae; genus Aquimarina. The sequence continues at coordinate 5,433 of WTKB01000345.1, read as the reverse complement.
TTCTGGAGCAATATCTAGAGATTTTCCTACCCTACGAACCTCATCTTTAAATAAGGCTCTAAGAGGTTCTACCACTTTAAGTTTCATGTAGTCTGGTAATCCACCTACATTATGATGTGATTTTATCGTTGCAGATGGCCCACCTGTGGCAGAAACTGACTCAATAACATCAGGGTAAATAGTACCTTGAGCAAGCCATTTCGCATCATCTACAAGTTTTGATTCGTCATCAAATACATCAACAAAGACCTTGCCGATTATCTTTCGTTTTTGTTCTGGGTCAGAAACTCCATGTAATTCTTTTAAAAAGCGTGCAGAGGCATCTACTCCTTTTACATTAAGTCCCATACCTTTATATTGCTCTAGAACGCTTTCAAATTCATTTAAACGTAAGAGTCCATTATTTACAAAAATACAGTGTAAATGGCTGCCAATAGCTTTGTGTAATAACACTGCAGCTACACTAGAGTCTACACCACCACTAAGTCCTAAAATTACTTTTTCATTTCCTATTTTTTCTTTTAAAGCTTTTACGGTAGCTTCTACAAAAGAATCTGGAGTCCAAGTTTGGGAAATTCCTGCAATACCTACCAAGAAGTTCTTAAGGAGTTTAGCCCCATCTGTAGAGTGATATACTTCTGGGTGAAATTGAATACCATAAGTTTGTTCACCATCAATATGATAGGCAGCATTTTCTACGTCTGAGGTACTGGCTAGTTTTATACCATTTTCAGGTAAATTTTTAATAGTATCACTATGGCTCATCCATACTTGAGAACCTATTTCGATCCCTTCAAGTAGTTCATTGGTGTTGTTTATAAATGCTAAATTGGCACGCCCATATTCTCGAGTATTCGAGGCAGCTACCTTTCCTTTGAAAAAATGAGCTAAATATTGTGCTCCATAGCATACCCCCAGTAATGGTTTTTTGCCTTTAATTTCGGATAAGTCCACTTTTGGGGCATCTTCACCACGTACTGAAAATGGAGAGCCTGATAAAATTACGGCTTTGTATTTAGAAACATCCTCAGGGAATTTATAGTAAGGATGAATTTCACTGTATATGTTAAGTTCTCTTACTCTTCGTGCAATGAGTTGTGTGTATTGAGAACCAAAATCAAGAATTAAAACTTTGTCTTCCATAATACCGCAAAAATAACATTTATAACGCTATTACAAAGCGGAACTAAATATATTACTCTACCTTTGTTACTATTTAATTCTAGTTTTTTAGTATTTTGATCAATTTTGTATCCGTAGAAGGTATCTCCAAAGGTTTTGGAGAGCGCGTATTATTTGAAAATATTTCTTTCGGTATTAACGAAGGGCAAAAAATAGGTTTTGTTGCCAAGAATGGAACAGGGAAATCTTCAATGCTCCAAATTATTACCCAAATGGATGCTCCTGATGATGGCAAGGTCGTATATCGAAAAAATCTTAAAACAGCTTTTTTACCTCAAGAGCCTTATCTCAACCCAGAAATGACTATCGAACAAGTTATTTTAGCAGGTGAAAATGAAAGCTTAAAAGCTATTGCTAATTATAATAAGGCATTAGAAAACCCTGAAGATAGTGAAGCTTTACAAGTAGCATTTGATAAAATGGAGCAAACAAATGCTTGGGATTTTGAAACGCAATACAAGCAAACACTTTCTAAACTTAAATTAGATGATCTTTCCGTTAAAGTAGATAAACTTTCTGGAGGGCAAAAAAAACGTTTAGCATTAGCAAATGTACTTTTAAGTAATCCCGAATTGATTTTTTTAGATGAGCCTACTAACCACCTTGATTTAGAAATGATCGAATGGTTAGAAGAGCATTTCAATAAGGAAAAGATTACCCTTTTTATGATTACTCATGATAGGTATTTCTTAGAAAATGTCTGTAATGAAATTGTAGAACTTGATACAGGTAAACTTTATAGTTATAAAGGAAACTATGCTTATTACCTTGAAAAAAAAGAAGCCCGCATTGAGCAAGAAGCCATAGAACACGGAAAAACAAAACAACTCTATAAAAAAGAACTCGAATGGATGCGTCGCCAACCTAAGGCACGAACGACAAAATCGAAGTCTCGAATTGATGATTTTAAATCCATAAAAGAAAAAGCGCTACAACGTAGAGCCAATCATCAAATGGTTTTAGAGATTAACATGGAACGACTAGGGAGTAAAATTATAGAACTTCATAAAGTTTCTAAAAGCTTTGGAGATCTTATGGTGCTTGATCAGTTTGACTATGTGTTTAAAAAAGGGGAGCGTATCGGGATTATTGGCAAAAATGGTACTGGGAAATCTTCTTTCTTAAATCTAATTACACAACGTATTACTCCAGATAAAGGAAAGGTTATTCTTGGGGATACTCTTAAAATAGGCTATTACACCCAAAAAGGAATTACTATAAAGCCTGGTCAAAAAGTCATTGAGGTTATTAAGGAATTTGGAGAATTTATTCCTTTAAAAAAGGGAAGACAAATTTCTGCTGGGCAGTTGTTAGAGCGTTTTTTATTTGATCGAAAAAAACAATATGATGTTGTTGAGAAATTAAGCGGAGGAGAGCGTAAAAGATTGTATTTGTGTACGGTGCTTATACAAAATCCTAACTTTTTAATTTTAGATGAGCCTACCAATGATTTAGATATTGTCACATTAAATGTCTTGGAAAATTTTTTATTAGACTACCCTGGTTGTTTACTGGTTGTTTCCCACGATAGGTATTTTATGGATAAAATTGTAGATCATTTATTTGTGTTTCAAGGTCAAGGGAAAGTGCAGGATTTTCCTGGCAATTACTCGGATTATAGAGTGTATTCTAATTCAAAAGTGGATGCTTCTGTTCAAGAGACTTCTTCTATTAAAGTGATCGAGGATAAATCCTCAGAGACCAATAAAAATAATTGGAAACAAAATCAAAATACACATACAGGTCTTAGTTTTAACGAACAGAAAGAATTTCAAAAAACAGAACGTGAAATTCAAAAGTTAGAACGTAAAAAGAAAGAAATAGAAGAGGAGTTTCTTGTAAATACTTTTGATGAAGCCACTCTATTAGAAAAGTCTAATCATTTACAAGAAATCATTCAAAAGTTAGAACGCTTAGAAGAACGTTGGTTAGAACTTTCTGAAAAAATGGAAGGTTGAAAATAAATTTTTTACCAAAAAAAAACAACAATTTAGTAAATTACAGCCTAATTAAATAATTATGAGTAATTCTGAAAATTTTATATCACATATCAATGAAGGTTATTCTTTTAAATCTTCTGAAGTTATTTCACTTGGAGCAGGAATTTTTGAAGGAGAAACTTTTAGTGAAGCACCTGTAAATATTCCTCTAAAAACTTTAAACCGACACGGGCTTATTGCTGGAGCTACAGGTACTGGTAAGACTAAAACCCTACAACTTCTTGCTGAAAGTTTAAGTGATAAAGGAGTACCTGTACTGTTAATGGACTTAAAAGGAGACCTTAGTGGACTTGCAAAACCTAGTGATGGTCATCCAAAAATTGATGAAAGACATGAGAAATTAGGTATTCCTTTTGAACCTTCGGGCTATCCAGTAGAGATTTTAACTTTGTCTGAGCAAGAAGGAACTCGATTACGAGCTACGGTTAGTGAGTTTGGACCTATTTTACTGTCAAGAATACTTGATGTTACGGATACGCAGGCTGGGATTTTATCTGTGGTATTTAAATATTGTGATGATAATAATTTAGCTTTATTAGATCTTAAGGATTTGAAAAAAGTACTCCAATATGTAACCTCTGATGAAGGAAAAGCAGAAGTTCAAGAACAGTACGGGAGTATCTCTAAAGCATCTACTGGAGCTATTTTAAGAAAAATTATAGAAATCGAACAACAAGGAGGCGAACTTTTTTTTGGAGAACGTTCTTTTGAAGTTCAAGATTTAATGCGTCATGATGACAAGGGTAGAGGGATGATCAATATTCTTAGACTTACTGATATTCAAGATCGTCCAAAGCTTTTCTCAACTTTTATGTTGAGTTTATTAGCAGAGGTATACAGTACACTTCCAGAGCAAGGAGATGGAGATCGACCAGAACTGGTACTTTTTTTAGATGAAGCACATTTGATTTTTAATCAAGCCTCTAAAGCATTATTGGATCAAATAGAAAATATTGTAAAATTGATCCGTTCTAAAGGTGTTGGTCTATATTTTGTTACCCAAACTCCTACGGATGTGCCTGATGGTATTTTAGGGCAATTAGGGCTTAAAGTACAACACGCTTTACGTGCTTTTACAGCCAAAGATCGTAAGGCGATTAAACTTACGGCAGAAAATTACCCGTTATCAGATTTTTATAATACTTCGGAATTAATCACAGGACTTGGTATTGGTGAGGCTTTAATTACAGCATTAAATGAAAAAGGGATTCCTACCCCATTAGCTCATGTGATGTTACGTGCTCCTAAAAGTAGAATGGGAGTTCTTAATCAAAAAGAGTTAGATAACCTTATTGAGCGTTCAGAAATTTATGACAAATACCAAGAAGTACTTGATCCAGAAAGTGCTTATGAAATTCTCAGTAAAAAAATAGAACAAGCAGAAGCAGAAGAGGCTAAAGAAGCTGCTAGAGAAGAACAAGAAAAATTAAACAAACGTTCTTCACGTAGTACACCATCGTCCTCTTCTTCAAGATCATCTCAAAGTAGTGATACTCAAAAGGCGGTATTAAAAGTCCTTACAAGTGCTACTTTTATTCGTGGAGCACTGGGTATTTTACAAAAAATATTAAGATAATATCCTGTATAATTTTATTAATTGGTATAAAAACTACTTTAAGTAATTTTCTATGTTTCGATTTTTAAGTATAGCAGCTTTAATAATTACCCTTGTAAGTTGTCAAAAAAAAGTAGATCCTTTTAGGATTTCTTTAGATAGTGTAGGTCACTTAAATAAATCTACACTGGTGAAAGATATTAGAACCATTTTTTCTAATGATTCTGTAGTGATGCGTGTGGCAGGAGATGAGTTTTTAGGAACAAGTAATAATATAGAAATCTATGATAAGGAGGGGAATCCTCTATTATCTTTAGAGCGAAGTGAGGCTTTTGATTCGATTGCCACTATTAAAACCGTTCAAATTCTTGATCCAAGATTCAAAACCGAGAAAGGTTTTGGACTTTCTAGTACGTTTAAAGAACTTAAAGAGCAGTATGCTTTAGGGAAAATCACCAATACTTTGAGCCTTGCTTTAGTAAATATCGATACTATTGGAGCATATATAGGAATCAATAAAAAAGAACTCCCTGAAAACTTACTTTTTGATACGAATTCTAAAATTGAAGTTCATCAAATTCCAGATGAAGCTGCTATTAAATATTTATGGTTAGATTGGAGTGAGTAAAATCTATTATACCAATTAGAGCTTGTTTAAACTAAATACAAACTGTAATTCAAAAGTTTAAGGTTTTG
>WTKB01000095.1 GCA_011524575.1 Aquimarina sp. | reverse complement strand
ATTAAAACGCCTATACCTACTCCACCACCTAAAAAACCTAGCTTATCAAAGAATGATTTTCTGCGTTTTTCTTTTAGTAAGCGTTGCGAAATTTCAATAGACTCATTGGCACTTTCCATAGAATTTCGCATTAATTGAATAGAGTTTTTACTGGTTTCTAACACCTTTTTCACCTCAGCCATTTGTCGTTCGTGCAATTGAGCCTGCTGATCATATAGACTATCTAATTCACTATAAGCTTTCTTTTGCTCTTGAATAGTTTGCTCATACTCTTCACTTACATTTTTTAGTAAATTGAGCTTTTTATCATTGGCTATATAACTTTTGTAAAACTGGTATTTCTTGTATTTCTTTTTATTGAAAATATAAAGAGAATCACAATACTTAGTATCACATTTGTTATCAATAGTCAGTATTTGATCAGGAGCTATTTTTATAAGTTTTGTTGAAGTAGCATACCCCTTAGGAAACCTAAGCGTATCCTGAGCATAAATTTGAGTAACCCATAAAATTAAACATACCGCTAAAAAATTACTAATCTTCATCATCTTCTAATTCTTTTAAAATAAGATTATGTTCCGACTCAATTGCACGGATTTCCTTATTGATTTTTTGCAATTGAAGCTCCTTTTCTTTTTGAGTCATACGCTGATCGTTAACCAATTTGTTTTTAGATGAATTTAAGGCTTTTAATTCCTTCAAATAATCATTACCAATTTTTTTGATTAAAATATCAATTTCCTTTTCGGCATCGTTAGATAGTCTTACTGCCTTATTAAGCTGTTCATTCACTTTGGTTAATTCAGTTTGCATTTGTTTGTATTTATCATCAAACTGAAAAAGTTTAAATAAAACTCCTACACTTAATAAAGCTAAGATGATTAGTAATCCTGTATTAAAATTTTTCATAAACTATAATTAATCATTTGGGTTAGCGGCATCTGCTTTTAAAGCGGATAATAAATTGACATCTACATTTTCTGTAACAGGGTATAACAGTTCCTCAATAAGCTCCTCATCATCCAATAACATTTTAATTTGATCATCCGTAAAATCATTGCGTTCTCTTTGGAATACTTTAAAAACAATCTCGTTATAAAACTGAGTGAACTCGGCATTATTTTCACATTGATCATGATTGTCTAAACACAATAATTTTTTAACCTCTGCCATGTTGTAATCCTGTTTTTTAGAAAGCGCCACCAAATATTGCATATCACATGGAGTACATAATCCCGAGGATTCTTGATAGATTGGACTACTGACTGGTGTATCTATTTTTTTAGCTTTAGCATAAGTAGCCTGAATTAATTGACGGATACTATCCAATTCCGAAAGCTTTTTGTGTTCAGCTTCACTTTCTTTTTTTTGCTCTTTTTGCACTACTACAACATCCTCAACTGGATTCTCTTTTTGCACTTCATTTTGTTTTTGCTTACAAGCAATTAGTCCTAAAAACACTAGGCATATATATATGTACTTTAACATTAGTAAATAGTTTTAATTTGATTGATAAAAGAAAGCCTTTTAGCTTCATTTGCTCTATAAATGTAAACGATACCCTCCGAGGTTCCTTTTGTGCCTTTTGAAAAATCAAAATGCTTAAAGAAAGCATCCACCTGTTTAGGATGAATGGTAATACAACCTTGTGAACCACGGCTGTTAAAATTCCCGTTATCCGAACAACCTGTATGTACATTAGCATACCTGATTTTACTAGGCTTTTTAAACCACGAAAAAGCATCGGTAATACGTTGTTCATCTACGTTAATTAGGTTTAAGCCTTGCTTAGTTCCGCCTTTATGACCGTACTTATTGTTAAAAATATGTGCTCCTGCTTTTAAGGTATTTGGCTTTTCTGGGTCTTCCTTGGATTGTTTAGAATTTGGGAAACTACTGCCTTGATAAGGACCAAAAACTTGTTGTTTTTGATTGTCAACAATATATAATTGGGCGGTATAAGTGGAACCTTTGACTCCTGTAGCCTTAGGCAAGGTTTCTTGGTCAATTACGTAAACTTCCAGTGGTGGTTTTGATTGTGGATTAGTAGGTTCTTCCATTGTAAAGGCTAAGCTTACAATGGAAGATATTACTACTAATACTCCTAAAAAAAACGATTTTAAATGCATAATATTTATTTAGATGTGTATTTAATTTCAATAATAAAGTCAGAGATTTTCTCTTTAAACTTTTCTAAATCTGTAACTTTCCAAGCACATTTATCTGGATCTAAGCCCTCAAATGGCATATAACGTCCGTCGTGCATTTCTTCAGGTAATACTCCAAAGTCATTGAT
>WTKB01000132.1 GCA_011524575.1 Aquimarina sp. | reverse complement strand
TTTGAACTACACGAAGTAGTGAGTTTAAGCAAGCTTTACAAGGTACAATACATAAAAATATATTCAATTGATCATTATGGAATCAAAAATTATATCTGAAACCCCCAATTCTCCAAAGTTTCCAAAAATAGCTGTAAAAGGAGGGATTATTTCACCGAAAGAATTACAAAAAGTTATTCATAAAGCAGAGCATCTAGGTTTAGATATTTTACATTTTGGTTCTCGGCAAGATATTATATTTCCTATTGAAAATCAAGAACAAGAGTCTATAGTAACACATCCTCATTTTGATGCTTCGATGTTTGTTGGTCCAAAAGAACAAAACATCATGAGCTCTTATGTGTGTATGGATATTTTTCCTTCCACCCATTGGATACGAGGGACTACTTATTTATATATTTTAGAGGAATTTAGAGGTCCTGTGACTTTAAAGGTTAATATTGTTGATCCTAAACAACAGATTGTTCCTGTGTTTTCAGGACACTTGAATTTTATTGCATCTGAGGATGAGAATTATTGGTTTTTCTATCTAAAACTTCCTAATATAGATCAAGGTTATTATCCTGTGTTGGTTTATACTTGGGATATTGTCCCTCTTACTAAACTTATTGAGAACTATCATTCCAGTTTAAATTCGGTAGAAGAAATCTTTGAGTTTGTAAATCAAAAAAAACAGTTTAATAATAAAACGGTTACTGAAAAACTTACTATTGATTTTAAACCCTTTCCCTATTATGAGGGCATGAATAAAATGCCTATAAACCAATATTGGCTTGGTTTATACTGGAGGAATAATAGATACACCATTTCTTTTTTAAAGGCTTTATGTGCCTTTTGTATGGAGTATGGGATAGGTAAAATCTGTTTAACTCCATGGAAGTCTTTTATCATAAAGGGTATTCATAAAGATGATAAATTGGTTTTAGAAAAATTATTAGGACAATATGGTATTAATATTAGGCATTCTTCCTTAGAACTAAATTGGCATTTACCTATTAAAGATCCAAGTGCTTTGACACTAAAAAAAGATTTAGTCTATCGTTTTGACCAAAAAGATATCAGTACTTATGGGCTAACTTTTGGAATCAATACACAGTTTGATGCTCCAGAAACCTATTTTACCTCGATAGTTCTAGAACAGAATAGATCAAAGCTTGCTGGTAGAGATACATTTAACGTATTGTATGCTAAAAACTTCGATCCCAATTCTAGGCAATATCAAATTTATGCACAGGATGTAGATAGGGATAATCTGTCTGTTTTACTTTTAGAGTTAACTAAAGCTTATTTTAAACAATTAGGATCAGAGGTATACGATCATCATAAACCAGGAACTTTACAATTAGAAGAGCCCGTTTCTATAGAGGTGCTACAATGTCAAGACTGCCTTACAATATATGATCCATCTGTAGGAGATCCAGAAAGAGGTATAGCAGCTGGTACCTTTTTTGAGGATTTGCCAGAAGACTATACGTGTAGTCTATGTGATGCAGATTTATCACATTTTAAGCCTACTGAAATAGATTTTTTAGAAAAATAATCGTATTTTAAAAACAAAAAAGATATGTATTCTCATGAAATAGATTATATCATTCACGGAGATGATATGCAGGTGGTTAGTGTAGAACTTGATCCAGGTGAAACGGTTATTGCTGAAGCTGGCTCTATGAACTGGATGGATAGTGATATTCGTTTCGAAGCTAAAATGGGGGATGGTTCTCAATTAAAATCAGGGATTTTAGGAAAGTTACTTAATGTAGGTAAACGTGTACTTACTGGAGAATCTCTTTTTTTAACCCATTTTACAAATATTGGTCACGGGAAAAAAGAAGTTAGTTTTGCTGCACCTTATCCAGGTTCTATTATTCCTTTAGATTTAAAGCATATTGGTGGAGCTATTTATTGTCAAAAAGAAGCTTTTTTATGTGCAGCAAAAGGTACAGAGGTTTCTATTGCATTTACGAAAAGGTTAGGTTCAGGTTTTTTTGGAGGTGAGGGTTTTATCCTTCAAAAGTTACGTGGTGATGGCATGGCTTTTTTACATGCAGGAGGAACTATTGTAGAAAAAAACTTAGACAATGAAACTATTTATGTAGATACAGGGTGTATTGTTGGTTTTTCTAAAGGTATTGAGTATTCTGTAGAGCGTTCAGGAAATTTAAAATCAATGTTTTTTGGTGGAGAAGGTTTGTTTTTAGCAACATTAAAGGGGACAGGTAAGGTGTATTTACAAAGTTTGCCTTTTTCAAGACTTGCAGACCGTATTTTACAACTTGCTCCAAAACCTTCATCCGTCTAGTAG
>WTKB01000202.1 GCA_011524575.1 Aquimarina sp. | reverse complement strand
TTAGATTTCCAATGATCTTTAAGTTCTAAAAAATCAATTTGTAGTGGAGATTCTTGGTCTTCTAAAATACCATCTTGTAAATTTCGTGTTAAAATATCCTCAATCCAATAATCTTGGTAATTGTTCCATGGATCATAATCAGCTTTCAGGGAAATATCAAATAAATTAGCCGTTGTCTGATACACAAATGCCTTAAAACCATTACGATAGTTTTTAATTAAATCAAACATGGTTTGATGGGTTTGGCGGTAAATCAGTTTTACCAAAATCTGCCCTTCGGTACGCGTCATTTTTTTGAGTTCTGGAGTAAATTTCTTCTCTAAAAACCGTTGCATTCTTCGAATATGCTTTTTTTGTTTACGCTTTTTTGTAATTTTATGGAGTGTGTTTTTCAAACGGGTTAAAGTATCACTCGCCATTTTAGCATAAGGATATACTTTTAAGGTCTTTCGTTTAAGAATAAAGTAGTCTCTACGTTCTTTTTTTGTTTTGAACTTAATGGGTTTAAGAATTAAAACTTCGTTTAATGCCACAGCATCTACGGCGATACTATCTCCTTCAATTAAGTACTGAAAGCGTTCTTCTTGTGTAAAAGTTTCGGTACTATCGTTACTTTTAATTTCCTGAGCAGTTATATTTAATAATGCCCCCATGAAAAAGAGTATTACGAAAATGAGTTTATGCTTTTTTTTCATAGCCATTACATTGCTTTTATTTTTATAAGAGTTTGTGCCAATTAGCTCTTCAAGACTAAATAAGTAGTATATTTATATTTGCTATTTAAGAGTTTAAACAGGCTCTAAATATTCAATTTTTTTAGGAATTAATTTCATTTTAATGAATCATAAAATTAAAAAAAAACCTTGGCCTACTCAAAAAGCAATGATTCAGATCTATGAAAAAAAACTTTGGGGAATAAGTGATACGAATACTGATTTTTATTCGGGCGAAGGTTCGCATAAAAACGAGTTTGTAGCACCATATCTAACTCATATAATATCATTTCTTAAAAGTTTTAACCCTCCATTACGATTATTAGATTTAGGTTGTGGTGATTTTAATATTGGTGATAAATTAACCCCTTATACTGCAAGTTATACGGGTGTAGATATTGTTCCTAAACTCATAGAAAGAAATCAAAAGATATACCAAAATAAAAAGGTACTATTTAAATGCTTAGATATTGCTAAAGATGTCCTTCCTGTGGCTCATGATTGTGTCATTGTGCGTCAAGTGTTGCAACATCTCTCCAATACGGAAATTAAAGCCGTTTTGCCTAAGTTATCAAAATACAAGTATTTAATTCTCACAGAGCATATTCCTACACAAGATTTTGTGCCTAATTTAGATATTATTTCAGGGCAAGGAATTCGTCTAAAAAAGAAAAGTGGTGTTGATATTACAAAACCTCCATTTTCTTTCAAAGTGAAAACCGAAATTTTGTCATTTTCAACACCACTACCAGATCCTAAAAAAGGAAAAATCCATACGAGTATTTATATCCAGTAGTTTTTGTCGTTTTTGAGTTCAAAAGAACAAGCTCTTAAAGGCTTTGAGTATTTCTTTTATTTGGGCTACTTTCGGCTTGTGGGGCATTTGCTTGATTTCCTTGTTTGGCATTTATTTGCGTCACTTTTAATTTATTTAGCTTTGCCTTATTGTGTTCTTTAATCCATTTGTTAAAAACACGGTCTAGTTTATTTTTTAGAGGAGTAAATTTACCTTGATCTCTTAAATCTCCTCGCTGGTCTAGAACGTGTAATACTTTGAAAAGTTCGGGTCTTTTAATACTTATTTCTTCAAAAAGTCGCTCTCCAATACTAGAATCAGGCTTATCCTTATAGGCTATCAGTTCATCCAAAAGATTACTTTGCCCAACTTCAGTATTTTCTAGTTCGTTAATAAAATCAAGTAGTTTATAAGGCTTTAGTCTCTCAAAAACTTCAATTTGTGAAGCATCAAGTCCTAAACCTTTATAGATTTCATTTCTTATGATTTCTTGACCTTTTCGAATTTCATTCTGCACAAAAGCAGTAAGTTTATTTCTTAATTCTTCACCTTGACCATGTTTCCCTTCAAGAATTTCATCAGCAAATTGCTCTAAATTTTGTTTAAACTCTTGCTCTTTGTCGGTAGGTATGGAATATCGGTATTCATTACTTGAACGCTTGATTCTTAGAATACTTGCTTTAGTTGGATTTTGAAGGGCGTTTTCAATAGCTTTAACAGTACTGGCTTTAGTTTTTTGACTATTAGTAAATAAAAAATCATATCGAATAAACAGTAATTTTTCCATTTTAAAGTATTA
>WTKB01000105.1 GCA_011524575.1 Aquimarina sp. | reverse complement strand
GTAGCATATTCTTTATCTTTTTCTGTTGGTTTTGGGGTGTATGTCGCTTTTTTTAATGCTGACCAAAAATTCTGTTTTTCGATTTTTACTTTTAAGGCTTCTAGTTTTTCTTCTTTTAATCTTTCAAGTTCCTCTTTTAGTGTATCATCCTGTAAACTTATTAAATAATCCAAATAATCTCCCGCTTCTTTTTGAATTTCCTCAGGGGTATATGCCCATTCTATCTTGTGTTTACACACTACTTTGGTGAGGCATTCTTGGATTTGTGGGGTTCGAAAAGCAATGTCTAGTTCTTTTTTGTCCACTTCACTGTTTGGGGTGGAAGATAGCTTTTCCCACAAAGATTTAATAAACACACTATCGGTTTTTTCGGCTTGACGAACACCTTTTAAAGGCATGTAGTATTCCTCTGCACCTTCTTCTATGGTTTTGAAGCCCATTTTTTCCCAGTCATAGGCACTAAATACGGGGAATGTATTTTTAAACCAGCCTGTAATCGGTGAGCTGTTTCTGCCTACATTAACCCACTGTAAATCAAAATAGAGCCATTTACCATCGGGGCTTTTAGGAAGTTTTCTGGTATCTACCACCAAGTCTCGGGGTACTTTTTGATCGAGAGCGTCTTTAGCATCTTTGGGAATCGTAATGTATGCCTTAGTAATATCCTTTTTAGGATGTGTGATATCCCCTGCTTTTAGAGCTATAGGCACTTGAATTTCAAATACTTGTTTTTCGGTATCGTAAATAGGTTCTTGTCCCGTAAACAAAGACATCAAAGAACTAAAGGCATTGGTGGGTATGTATTATATAAATCTATCTATGCTTTTGGTGAATCAATTAGTTCAAATTAAAAGTTCTTGAAAAACTATGTGCTGATCTTGTCTTATAGGTTCTTGTATCAAAATACAAACTATCGTTAATTTTAATTTCTATTTTATTGTTATCGTTTATAATCGAGATAAAATCATCATGAAACTCTTTGTAATCTTCTATAGGTGATATATTTATATCTCCGAGTATCTTATTTTCATTTTCTTTGAGTAAGTAAACTTTTTGTCCCCAAACTCCTCCTTCATCAGATTCTTCAACAAAAAGAATTGAAAAATTATCAAAACAATTATACAGATAAGGAACTTTAACATAAGAGTCACTAATTATACTGTCCACTACAGAATTATTTACCTTTAATATTTCACCAGCAATATTTTTTGATTCATCTAAAAAATGTTTTAATTCAATATTAAATTTCTTATAAATATGCACATTTGAGTGCTTTTTTCTTTGAATACCAGATGATTTTTCATAATTTAATGTTGAACAATTGAGTTTTTCTAGATGTTCAACAGTATTGTCTAAATGAATTTTTTCTCTAAGAATAGGATTGTTTTTATTTTTTTTACATGAAAAGAAAATAAAAACACACAATAAGTAAATATATCTCATTTTGAGTATGTTTTTTGTTTATATTTTTCTTGATATTCGATGTTTGAATCTTTTAACTTAAAGTAATTTAAAGGATTAGTTCTGTATTTATATCCATCCCCTTTGCTTGGTAATTTTTTTGATGAAATTTCAAAATGTAAATGAGGACCAAATGTTCCTTCTGCATACCCAGTAACTCCTGAAAGTGCAACTACTTCACCAGTAGAAACCTTGTCTCGAACTTTAACCTTAAAAGAATCTAAATGCGCATATAGTAGATACCTTTCTTCTCTTCTCGAATACTGATCGCCTTCAAGAACTTCTTTATCATATTTTAATTGGTAGTTCCTTCGAGAAAGTTCTAAATCTTTTTTATTGACTTGTATTACTAGTGTCTTACCATATCCCTTTATGAAACCAGTATATACTACTGTACCATTTAAACATGCGTGAATTTGGGTTTGATAAGGTGTAAATATATCTAAGCCTGAGTGAGGTCTTCCTCTGTGACCACCAAAGGCTGAATTATGAGGGTCATTTCTACCTGATTTTGTGAATATAGTAATCTGAGGATTATCCACAGGATCATGCCATTTTTTCATCATCCGCTCCAACTGCTCCAAAAACCCAATAGGGTGAAAGTGCCACAACACATCACTTGTTGGTAGTTTTCTCGGTACGGTCTTTGGGGCGTAGTTCCCTTTTTTGTATTCTTTATCTAGCGTATCTATCTTTTTATCAAGTATTTTTTGAGCTTCTTCGGAAAGCTCTAATCCCAAATCATAGTGCTTGATGATAGCCTCTTTTTTGGTAGCATATTCTTTATCTTTTTATGTTGGTTTTGGGGTGTATGTCGCTTTTTTTAATGCTGACCAAAAATTCTGTTTT
>WTKB01000008.1 GCA_011524575.1 Aquimarina sp. | reverse complement strand
GTCATCCAAAAATATTTACAAATTAAAATTATTTTTGTGAGACATAACTCAACTATACAACAAAGAAAATAACTTTACAAAACTCATCTTACAACTAATTATATTCTATGAATGTTGTAATTGACCACGAGATAATTGTAAATTTAGCTCCGAGATATAACAAATAAAAAAAATGACTTTAAAAGAAACAATAGAAAGTGACATCAAAAAAGCAATGCTTGCCAAAGACAAAGATCGTTTGAGAGCATTGAGAGCGATAAAAGCATCAATTTTATTAGCGGAGACCGAAAAGGGAGCTGATGGTGAACTATCTCAAGAAAAAGAAATCAGTATATTGACTAAGGCTGCAAAACAAAGAAGAGAGTCTGCCGATATTTTTACACAGCAAGGAAGACCTGAGTTAGCTAAAGCAGAAGTAGATGAACTAAAAGTTATTGAAGAATACCTGCCAAAACAATTAACTGAAGAAGAGGTAAAAGTAATACTAGCTAAAATTATTGAACAAGTAGGCGCATCTACTCCCAAAGATATGGGTAAAGTTATGGGAGTGGCATCGAAAGAATTGGCTGGAAAAGCTGATGGAAAAATGATCTCAACTATCGTAAAAAAACTTTTAACTTAAGTATAGTTGGGTTGATACGGCTTTAAATGAAGCCATACTAATTCTTTATATATCA
This sequence comes from Aquimarina sp., assembly GCA_011524575.1. Taxonomy (GTDB): domain Bacteria; phylum Bacteroidota; class Bacteroidia; order Flavobacteriales; family Flavobacteriaceae; genus Aquimarina. The sequence continues at coordinate 7,300 of WTKB01000008.1, read as the reverse complement.
TATTAAATAAGGATGAAACCAATTGATCTAATAATAATGGTACCCGTGTTATGGGGTGGATATAAAGGTTACTCTAAAGGTTTTATCATAGAGGTAACTACCATGTTATCGTTGGTATTAGCTATTTTCTTAGGGTTTCAACTAATGGAAACTGTAATAAGCTATTTGAAAGAAATAATAGATGTATCTGATGGTATGCTACCATTTATAGCTTTTATAGCTGTATTTATTGCTGTATTATTTTTAATCTCATGGCTTGCAAAAGTTTTAAAAAAAATTGTTCACTTTACGATATTAGGTCAACTTGATAATCTGTCAGGAGCAATCTTTGGAAGCCTGAAATACGCATTTATTTTAAGTATCTTACTTTGGCTTACAGATCAAACATCACTTATTATACCCTCTTCATTTACAGAAGATAGTATGTTGTACCCTATGTTAGTGGAGTATAGTCCTGTTCTGATAGAACAAGTAACGACCATATTTCCTTTTTCAAAAGACTTAGTTTATTCTATAAATGAACTTATTACTTTTTGATTTGAGCATTATATGTTGCTTATCATAGATAATTTTGATTCTTTTACATATAATTTGGTCGATTATTTTGAGAGACTAGGAGTCAAGTGTGTGGTTTATAGAAATAATGTATCTACTGATATTATTTTTGCTGGAGTATATGATGGGGTAGTATTATCACCTGGGCCAGACATTCCTAAAAAAGCGGGAAACTTACTTGAAATCATTGAGCATTATGAAGATAAACTACCTATTTTAGGTATATGCTTAGGGCATCAAGCTTTGGGTCTTCATTACGGTGCTTCTTTAAAAAAAGCTATAAGACCTGTACATGGAAAAGTAAGTACTATTACGTTAGAAAAAAATGATTTTTTCAAATCGATACCTTCAAAAATAAAGGTGGTAAGGTATCACTCATTAGTAGTATATGATTTACCCAATGACTTAAAACCTCTGTCAAAAACAGATGAAGGGGAATTGATGATTATGAAACATGTTCATTTACCAATATACGGTATTCAGTTTCATCCAGAGTCAATTTTGACAGAATATGGCTTAGTTATTTTAAATAACTGGCTTTTGATAACTGGAATACAAGAAAAGTAGTATATTTACTGGCTAAATTTATTATAATGGCTCTAGAGATACACAAAGAAGGAGACTTTGAATACATCGAAGAAGGAAAAGGTGAAACATTACTGTTGCTTCACGGTCTTTTTGGTGCGTTGAGTAATTGGGATGATGTTATTACTTTTTTTAAACAAAAGTACCGTGTAATCATTCCCTTATTACCTATTTATGAAATGCCTTTAAAGACGGCAGGTGTGCCTGGCTTGGTAAAGTTTACTGAAAAGTTTGTAGATTTTAAAAAGTTAGATGATTTAGTTTTAATAGGTAATTCTTTGGGAGGTCACGTTGCCTTGCAGTTTACCTTGAACAATCCCGAAAAGGTAAAAAAGATGATTCTTACGGGAAGTTCGGGCTTATTTGAAAACAGTATGGGCGGATCTTTTCCTAAAAGAGGAAGCTATTCTTTTGTAGAAGAAAAAGTAGGATATACATTTTATGATCCAAAAACAGCTACCAAAGAACTTGTTGATTATGTATATAACATTATAAATGATACTCAAAAATGTTTACGTATCATTTCTATTGCGCGTTCTGCACAAAAACATAATATGTCTAAAGACTTACATGAAATTAAAATCCCTACTTTATTGGTATGGGGTCTTAATGATACAATCACGCCGCCTATGGTAGCTCATGAGTTTGATAAATTGATTCCAAACACTACTCTTCACTTTATAGACAAATGTGGTCATGCACCTATGATGGAGCATCCTGAGAAATTTAATACTATTTGTGAGCCTTTTTTGAAAAATTAGATGATTGCTGAAAACCTTATCAATGCTTCTATCACACCTCTGAAACATACAGACACAGTAGATAGAGCTATACAGTGGATGGAGGAATTAAAGGTGAGTCATTTACCTATTGTAAAAGACCATAAATATTTAGGTTTGGTAAATGAAACTTATTTACTAGACCAAGCAAACCTTCCATTAAAAGAAACCAATCTTGAGTTTCGTAAAGTGGCATGTAAATGCACCGATCATATTTTTGACGTTATACATACCATAAAACAATATGAGGTAACAACTATAGCTGTATTAGACGAAAAAGAAAATTATATTGGCAGTATTACCAACCAAGATTTATTTAATTGGATAAGCTCTCATAACGCTTATAAACAAACAGGTGGCATTATAGTACTTGTGATGCAACAGCATAATTATTCTCTTTCAGAAATAAGTCAGATCATAGAGACTAATGATACCAAAATTTTGCATGCTTCTGTACTGAACGATACTTTAGAGCCTACCAAAATCAAAGTAATCCTCAAGTTAAACAAACAAAACTTAGTTCATATTATTGCCTCATTTGAGCGTTATGAATACACGATTGAAGCTACATTCACTCAAGGAAATATTCGTAATGAGACTCAAAACAGGTTAGATAATTTGCTCAAATATATAGATGTTTAATAGTTGATATCTTTTATACCCCTAAACTAACATCAAATGAATATTGCACTTGTAGGTATCAATTTCTCTAAAGAATGTTCTCCATACATTGAAGATTTGTTTAGCTTACTTAGTGCGGACAAGCATGATATATTTATAGCAAAACCTTTTTATGACTTTCTTATAAGTAAAAAAACAATTCCTTCAAACTTCATATGTACGGTCTTTTTTAAAGATGAAAAGCTTCCAAAAATAGACTTTTTTTTTAGTATTGGTGGCGATGGAACATTTTTAGAAACAATCACGTATGTTGGTAATAGCGAAACGCCTATATTAGGGATAAATACTGGAAGAATGGGATTTTTGGCTACAATACCAAGAGATAAAATTAGAGATGCTTTAAATTCGTTGCAAAAAGATCAATACAGTATTGACTCTAGAAGTTTGCTAGAAATACAGATGGAAGGAAAAAATACTTTTGGTTATAAGAACTTTGCGCTAAATGAAATCTCTCTCTCTAAAAGAGATACTTCATCAATGATTGCGATACATGCAAAAATTGACGGTGAGTTTTTGAATGTCTATTGGGCAGACGGTCTTATAGTATCTACACCTACTGGTTCCACTGGGTACTCTCTTAGTTGTGGTGGTCCTATAATGATGCCTACTACAAGTAACTTTATTTTAGCTCCAATAAATCCACATAATCTTACTGCTCGTCCTTTAATTGTTTCTGATGAAAGTGTGATAGAGCTTTATGTGGAAACTAGAAGTAAAAATTATCTACTTACGTTAGACTCTAGATCTAAATCTCTAGAAAAAAGTACAGTATTTAAAATTAAAAAAGCACCTTTTGATGCAAAGTTGATTAACATCAACAATAATACATATATCCAAACGTTAAAGAATAAATTGAATTGGGGATATGATGTAAGAAACTAATGTTTTTTTTAGTTTTGTGGTATTATATTTGTCATCCAACTGGTTATTTTACAAAAAAGCAACTGAACACAATTTTTAAAAATAGACTTAATAATGAAAAACCTTATATCTATACTGATGTTAGTCACTCTTATGTGCGTCTCGTCTGCTGATTTGTATTCTCAGTTTGGAAGGTCTAAGTATAAACCTAAATACAAATCTAAGGTAGGTTACAGAAAAAACGTAAAAAGAAAAACTCCGAAGAAAAGACCAACGTCACAAAAAGCAGGTCCAAATTCTGCTTATAATAAAAAAAACCAGAGAAAAATTAAACCTCCCAAGAAGCATGGTCCTAAACTGAGAGCTCACTACGTTACTATTGGCGGTAGCTTGGGTGCTTTGAATTATAAAGGTGATTTTGATCAGAGTAAAAGTTTATTGTCCAGTAATCTTAAAGGTACAAGACCTGGTTTAGGTGTAAATATCACTGAAAGAATGGGCCAACATTTATCTTTAAGGGCAGAATTATTTTATGGTAGAATCAAAGGTGATGATGCAGATGCTAAGGTAAACAATCGTAATGATGCCTATAGAAGACTACGTAATTTGAATTTTGTAAACAATATCTTAGAGTTCAAATTTGATGTTATATATGATATTATCCCTGCGAGGTCTCCAATCTTCATGAAAAGAACCATTTTTACTCCTTATGTTTTTGCAGGTATCGCTGTATTTACCAATGACCCGAGAAGAAATGGAGAAAGTTTAAGAAAAATAGGTACCGTAGGTCAACATTTAAGTGACAGCGATAAAGAAAAGCTTGAAGATTTTTATGCTTCTGTAGCTTCAGATTATGACTTTGACCCGAAAATACCTGATCCATATAAACAAATACAGATAGCTGTTCCCTTTGGTATAGGTGTTAGACAAAGGCTTACAACTCATATCGATCTCTCCTTTGAAGTTGGTGTGCGCTATACCTTTACGGATTATTTAGATGACTTAGGCGATCGTACAGTATTTATTGGTAGAAACGATGATTTAACTAGTGGTCTAAACCTTGAAGGTGATTTAAGTACTCTATATGACTTTAATGATGGGTACACATCTGACCTATTAAGTGATTTAGATGAAGAATATAGCAATATTGATCCAGACCAATCATATAATACGGGTCAAATAAAAGGTGGTAGCCGAACTAACTTTTTGAGTAAAAGAGACTTTTATATTTTTACAGGTTTTAAACTTTCTTATGTTCTTGGCAAGGCCACGGTAAGTTCAAAATTCTAAGTTGAAAAAATTTAATTTATTAATACTTATATGTTTCAAACCCTCAAAAAACCTGCACTTTACATCTTCTGTATGATGTATATGATTGCAAATCAATCACAAGCTCAATACAATGAGTATGGTGGAGGTTTGGGGAACTTGACGTATATAGGCGATGTAAACCAATCTTTTATTCCCAATAAAGTCAATTATGCCTTTTCTGCTTTTTACAAAAGAAATAGCAAGTCGTATGCTAGTGCATTAAAGCTACAATTATCCTTTTTAAGGATTGCAGGTAACTCATCTAATGAGTCAAATCTCGTAAGGTTTGGAGAATTTGTTTCTTTTTCAAACTCTACATTAGAACTGAGCATACAAGGTGAATATAACTTCTTAGATTTTGGAAAGAAGTTAGCGAATACAAGCAGGAAAGTATTCTTTACACCTTATGTTTTTGCAGGGCTTGGTACTACTTATACTTTGGTTAGTAAAAACTCATTCTCTTCTAGTGCTAACTTTCCTAATTTTTCTCCCGTTATTCCTATGGGCGTAGGTGTAAAAGCGCTTTTGACACATTCCCTCATTATTGGAGCAGAAATAAACTTTAGAAAAACTTTCACCGACAAGCTCGACGGTATAGATGACGATCAGTTTAGCTCAAGTTCGACGGGTTCTGATTTATATTATACAATAGGATTCAATCTGAGTTATGTTATTAATGGTATATTTTGCCCTATTCATTTAGGAGGTGAACCAAGTGGTAAAATAATTAAAGATAAAAAGTTACCTTTCTTTGAATAAAAAAAGTACTTGTACTAGAAAGAAATCAAGATTTCCATTTTATGAGACAGGTTAAAATCTAATTTCTTTCACCTCATGCGTTTTTTAATGCCAAAACGCTTTTATTTTTCTTAGGTATATATTTTCTAACACCTTCTTCTTTAGCTTTCTTTAATCTTACCACTTTCGTGGAATAAAATCATGCCGTATATAAAGGTTCTCTAAATTATGCCTTTTTATCTAACTTAACAACTATAAATTTAATCTCTGATTAAGTATCTCTCTAGTGATGAAGCAATAGTCCTTTAAATATCGAAAGATGAAAAGATAAGCATTTGGTTAGAGTATGTATTAATTTTAATACTACTTTACCAAGTTTTAAAGTGTCTTTTTTATGCGTTAGGGATAGAAGTCATGTGCTCCTCCCGCAGTCTGGCTAGTTACTAAACTGACCTTTATGAGGTCAGTTCTTAACTTAACTCTCTCCTTTTTTGACCCTTAAAGGGAAGACTGTTAAGAAAATATGCTTTAGCATATTTTCAAGGAAGAGTCAGCTCGCGCGCAAGCTAGATATAGCAGGACTGAGTGCAAAAGAAACATACCTTAGTATGTTTCTAACGAAGTTCTAGTTTGCGGGTGTGCTTGTGAGAAGCCAGACCCGAAGGGAAACGCCCTAACCTTGTAAAGTAGAATTAAAAAAGTTAGGGCATTACTACAAAGAAACGCTAAACTTTAATAGTAGCAGCTGGATCATACCTAATCTCTTGTATGTCTCTTGCAGGTAAGTCCTTCGCTAAAATCACAATAGTTAATCTTCTTAATCCTTTCAGCTCCAGTACTTTACTCATTTCAAAAAAGGAATAAGATTTATCGCGTCAAACAAAAAAGTTTAAATCACTATATACAAATGTTTGAGGCATGATTACATTTCCCGAAAGGGAGATAATAAAAATATTCAAATTCATTTATTTACCGAAGTTTTCTAAGCCTGTAGTCAAAAAGTTAATGAAATGTTCCTCGTCTAAATCAAATTTATGAGGAGTACTTATTTCTTTTAAGAGTATTCCTTCTCCAGTTGTTTTAGGCTCTAAAATTAAATAGTATGGTTGTGCATGTATTTGAAACTTTTCTTGTAAGAAATGATTGTTCAATTGACGCATCATGCTGACTTTAGTTCCATCTTTCTTGATGTATTGTTCTTCTTGAGGCAACTCTATGACTCTATCATCTGCATAAAGTGCCAGTATAATAAAATCTTCTTTCAGTAAAGATAGTACTTTTGGTTGAGACCATACGCTTACTTCCATTTGACGGCAATTTACACAGCCGTGACCTGTAGCATCTATAAAGATAGGTTTATCCTCTTTTTGAGAAGCACAGATAGCCTCTCTCAAGTCAAAATAACCTTCTAAACCATGAGGAAGATGCAAACGGTCAGCATAGCGCGCGTTGTGCGTATTTGTTGTAACTGCTGCTTTTGGTGGTAAAATCCCTGAAAGTAATGGTAATGCCTTGCCTGTCAAACCACTAATAAGGTAAATAGTAAAAACCAGTACTATGATGACAAAGAACGGTCTAAAGAATCCAATTTTTTTAGCTTCACCATTACGTATTAAGAATATATTTCTTACAAGGTATAAAAACATGATGGTAAAAATAACTATCCAGATGATGAGGAAAGTATTTCTGCTTAGTAAGTTCCAATGATAAGCTTGATCTGCTACACTCAAAAACTTAAATGCTAAGGCTAACTCCAATAAGCCTAATACAACTTTTACACTATTGAGCCA
>WTKB01000120.1 GCA_011524575.1 Aquimarina sp. | reverse complement strand
CTAATTATTCTAGATGTACCTGCATCTTGAGTTGTAGTCTGATCTGCTATTTGAGCAACTTGTAATGCTGCTAAAGCTTGAGCATTCAGTCTTTTAGTTTCTTTTGGCATAATTTATTTATTAATGTGTTCAAATATACACAAAAAAACAATTAAAATACTTATAATTAGGTAATTAAAGCAATATTAATAGGGTATTTACAAAACTAAAAAGACAAAAAAAATCGGGTAGAGGCCCTAATCCCTACCCGATAAAAAACACTCAAAAAAATCTAATAAAACTTGAGCTATTTTTTAAATACTATAAAACTTTAAAAAACTATAAAGTAACTGCTGTACTTTTAAAAGCTCTTACTGCTGCTTTTGCTGCTGCAAGTCTGGCTTTTGGTACTCTAAACGGTGAACAAGACACATAATCTAAATCTAATGTATTAAAGAACTCAATAGAATTTTGATCTCCACCTTGTTCTCCACAAATACCAATTTTTAAATCTGGTTTTTGAGAACGTCCTTTTTCTATAGCCATTTTAATAAGTGTACCTACACCCTCTTGGTCAATACTACTAAATGGATCTACTTTTAAGATACCATCTTGTACATATTGTGAGATTAATTTTCCAGAATCGTCACGGCTAAATCCGTAAGTCATTTGTGTTAAATCATTAGTTCCAAAAGAGAAATAATCAGCGTGTTCCGCTACTTTATCGGCCACTAAACAAGCTCTTGGAATTTCAATCATTGTTCCAATTTTAAGACCAGCAAGTTTATTTTCTGGATCCACTTGTTGTTTTACAGCCACTACACGTGCTCTTAAAACAGCTAACTCCTGAGCACTTCCTACTAAAGGAATCATGATTTCTGGATTAGGAACTACTCCTGTTTGTTCAAGAACCTCTAAAGCTGCATTAATAATAGCCTTTGCTTGTACTTCGTAAACCTCTGGGTGTAAAATTCCTAATCGGCAACCTCTAAGCCCCATCATTGGGTTAATTTCTTCTAGATCTTCAATAGCCTTTTTAACAACACTTTCCTCAAGGTTTAATACTGTTGCCATTTTAGCGATTTCTTTTTGTTCACGAGGTAAGAACTCGTGTAAAGGTGGGTCTAACAAACGGATATTTACCGAACGAGACCCCATGGCAGTAAAGATTTTTTTGAAATCTTCTTTTTGGTACGGATATACGTTTTCTAAAGCTGCTTCACGTTCTTCTTTAGTTTGAGAAACGATCATTCTTCGGATTTCTGTAATACGATCATCTTCAAAGAACATATGTTCTGTTCTACAAAGCCCTATACCTTTAGCCCCAAACTTTAACGCATTTTCAGCATCAGTTACCGTATCGGCATTTGCAAATACCTCCATAGAACTAAAAGTGTCTGCCCAGTTCATAAGTGTTGTAAAATCTTCACTAAGATCGACATTACTTGTTGGTACCTTTCCTACATATACCTTACCTGTAGTACCATCAATAGAAATATAATCACCTTCTTTAAGTACGTGTTCACCTACTTTAATTTGTTTTTCAGATTCGTTAATGTCTATGTCTTGACAACCCGACACACAACATTTACCCATACCACGTGCCACAACAGCTGCATGACTTGTCATACCACCACGAGCAGTTAAAATTCCATTAGCAGAAATCATTCCTTTGATATCCTCAGGAGAAGTTTCTACACGTACCAATATCACATCTTCCCCTTTTTGAGCAGCTTCCTCTACAGATTCTGCATCAAAATATATCTTTCCGGTGGCTGCTCCTGGGCTTGCTGGTAAACCTAATGCAATTTCTGGAGTCTTTTTTAGCACTTCTTTATCAAACTCTGCATGTAATAACTGATCGATCAAAGAAAGATCTAGCCTTTCAATAGCTTCTTCTTTTTCCAATAAACCTTCGTTGACAAAATCTACAGCAACTTTTACAGTTGCAGCAGCAGAACGTTTTCCATTACGCGTTTGTAAAAGATAGAATTTACCTTGTTCGATAGTAAACTCAATATCTTGCATATCATTGTAATGCCGCTCTAAAAGATCTGCAGAACGTAATAATTCGTTGTAAACCTCTTTATTTACAGTTTCTAACTCTGAAATATCTTTTGGTGTTCGAATTCCTGCAACAACATCTTCACCTTGAGCATTCATTAAAAACTCTCCAAAAATATTCTTCTCACCTGTTGATGGGTTTCTTGTAAAAACAACTCCTGTACCCGAATCATCACCAGTATTCCCAAATACCATCATTTGGACATTTACAGCAGTTCCAATTTCGTCTGGAATAGCATTAATTCTACGGTAAGTAATGGCTCTATCATTATTCCAAGAACTAAACACAGCTTCTATTGCTGCATATAACTGTTTTACAGGATCCTGCTCAAACTCACTACCTGTTTGTTGCACCACAACAGCTTTATACTGAGAAATAATACTTCTAAGGTGTTCTTCAGAAAGATCTTGATCGGTAACTACATTATTTTCATGTTTTACCGATTCAATAATCTCATCAAAATTAAACATTGGAATTTGAAGCACAACACTTCCATACATTTGGATAAATCTGCGGTAGCAATCCAAGGCAAAACGCATAGAACCTGTAGAGGCAGCAAAACCTTCTAAATTCTGATCGTTTAACCCTAAATTCAAAATTGTATCCATCATACCAGGCATAGAAATTACTGACCCTGAACGTACAGAAACTAATAAACATGGACTACCTCCAAAGTTTTTACCCACCTGTTTTTGCAATTCTTCTAAAGCTGCATCCACCTGAGATTTTACCTCAGCACTGATGGTCTTTTGGTCTAAGAAATACTGATTACAAGCTTCGGTACTAATGGTAAAACCTGCAGGAACAGGCAATCCGATGTTAGACATTTCAGCTAGATTAGCCCCTTTTCCTCCAAGTAAATCTTTCATTTGTTTACTTCCTTGAGAAAAATCAAAAACATACTGTTTCATATCAGTTTTCAATTATAATTAATGGATTTGTTGTTTCTTATTTTTAGACAATCGTTTTAGTTAACGGATACGTCCTTCTTTCAATTTGGCTTATAATAATTTCAGCAGTTTCTTCAATAGCTTTATCTGAAACATTAATTATTTTACAACCAATTTTTTTCATGAGTTGATCCGCAAAACTAAGTTCTTCGATTATATGATTCATATCGGAGTAATTAGAACTACCACGTACTCCCATGTTGGAATCTCGAGTAACTCTAATTTCATTAAGTCTGGTAGAGGAAATGGTAAGCCCTATAATTTTACGGGCTGGGATAGAATACAATTCTTTTGGGATTTTAACCCCCTTAAAAAGAGGGATATTCATCACAAAATAATTATGGTATGCCAAATAAACACTTAAAGGTGTTTTTGAAGTTCTGGAAACACCTAAAAGTATAATATCTGCTTTTTCTAAAGCTTTGTAGCTTTTGCCATCATCATTATTAATAGCAAACTCCATTGCTGCTATTTTATTAAAATAATCTTTATTAAGATCCAAAATACTGGATAGATGCCCTCTAGAATTATTAGGCTTACTTTCTAGAAGACCACTTAATGCCTTTAAAGTAGGATACAATGCATCTATACATATTACATCCAAATCGCTAGAGAGTTTGGAAAAAGTATCTCTAATCATTTTTGAAGTAGTAGAAAATACAATTAGTGAACGAGGCGTTTGGCTAGCTGTATTCACAACATCTATTACTTTTTCTTGTGAAGTTACATTAGGGATTTTTATGAGTTCACAACTAAAATCCGAAAATTGAGAGACCACTTGAAAAGCAATTGATTCAACAACTCTTTGATTTAAAGAGTCTGATACCATAAATATACTATATATTGACATAAGACACTATAATAACAATAACATTTTAGCATGATATTCATTACAACAGTGTAAATATGGTAATTTTTTATTTAATCAGCAATAAAATAATAAAAAAAGTGTTTTTTTTCAATAAAATATCATTTTAAATAATAAATACGTAAAATAAAACTTTAATCATATTTAATAATGACTTAATTACATCTCGGATCTTTTGGTGCATTTTCCCAAAATTGTGCATTATTTTTAATTTCTAATACTTTTTTATTCCAAAAGGTAGATTTTAGGTTTTGAAATGCCTTATTAAAGTCTTTTTTGAGAATCCTCCATGAGTTTTGTGTAATTTCTGATTGTAACTTAAGGCCTCCCCACGCAGAGTATCCTAAAAAAAACTTAATATTATCTTTAGTGATTACACCATTATCAATAAGTTCAACAACAGTATCAAAGTCTCCGCCCCAGTAGATGCCTTCTGCGATTTCCTGACTTCCTCCAATTAAATGAGGAACATTATGTATAAAATAAAGGTTATCCTTTTCAATATCTCCACCAAAGTGTAAGACAAAGTCACTTTGAATATTTGGCACAATATCTGATAATCTATAAGCAGAAGGTTTATTCAATATAAAGCCAATTGAACCTTCTTTATCGTGCTGAGCAAGCATAAAAATCCATCGATCTAATATAGATTTCTTAGTATCATTAGGTTGCGAAACGAGTAGTGTACCTGCAGTAATATTATTTGAAATCATAGTGAAAATGTATTAAATGAAACTAAACTTCCTTTAGTTAAATTTATAAAATTTTAGCACTATAACCTTATATGTAGTGGTATTTTTCCTATTAAAATCTATTATAGTTAAAAAAATCTCCATGAAAGGCGATTTTTTTAACTATAACGTTTAAAAAAAGTAAATTAATTTACAGCAGCAGTTAATTCTGATCCTGCTTTAAATTTTACAACTTTTTTAGCTGCAATTTGAATAGTAGCTCCAGTCTTAGGATTTCTTCCTTCTCTTGCTGCTCTTTCTGATACAGACCAAGAACCAAAACCTACAAGAGAAAGACGTTCTCCTTTCTCTAGTGTAGCTGTAACATCACCCAAAAAAGTTTCTAATGCAATTTTTGCAGCTGCTTTGGAAATTTCTGCTTTCTCAGAAATATTCTCAATTAATTCTGTTTTGTTCATAATATTTGCTTTATGTTAATATTTATAATATCGCAACAAATTTATACCGATTTAATGAAATCACAATAGTATTTAAAACTTTTTAAAACACTTAAACTGCTATTTGTGCTATAATATGTAAGTTTACCTCGTATGTTAAGATATTTTTGCACTTAAATCAACAACTAATCCGTTTAAAAGTGCTTTAGTTGACATCATTTTTTTACCAGGAAATTGAACTTGACATAAATAGATATAACCATCTGGGATAGTAACTTTAAATTCTTTTTGATCGGTAACTTCTAAATGCCCTACCTGAGAAGAATCAGGAGCTATATGCGTTCTTTCATAACGACTCTCCCCTACCTTAATCCTTACTGGAGCTTCATTTAATTGCTCAAAAAAGCACCAAGCTAATGGATAAGGCGAAAGTCCTCTAATAAAATTATAAATATGATCACCATTAGAAGTCCAATCTATCTTGGTATTTTCTTTATACAGTTTTGGAGCGGATTTTAGTGGTATTGTAGTGCATTGTGGTTGTGCAGAAATCTTTTTATTTACAAGTCCGTCCACTGTTTTCAAAACCAATTGCATACCATCTTTCATTAACTTATCATGTAAACTTCCTGCTGTATCCTCAGCAGTAATTTCAACTTGACTATGCAAAAGTGTTGCCCCTGTGTCTATTTTATCATCAATTAAAAAAGTAGTGTTTCCAGTTACAGTATCCCCATTAATAATAGCCCAATTAATTGGTGCTGCACCACGATACTGTGGAAGCAACGAAGCATGAAGGTTAAAAGTTCCTAAAGGAGGTAAGTCCCAAACTAATTTTGGGAGCATTCTAAAAGCTACAATAATTTGTAAATCGGGCTGTAACGTATGTAACTCCTCTAAAAAGCTAGGGTCTTTTAGTTTTTGAGGTTGTAAAATAGGTAAACCTGCTTCTAACGCATATTTTTTTACTGCCGAACTTCTCAGTTTTCTTCCACGTCCTGCAGGTTTATCTGGCGATGTAACCACACCAACTACATTATACTGATTATCCACTAAAGATTTTAGCGAAGCAACCGCAAAATCAGGGGTGCCAAAAAAAACAATTCGAGTGTTTGTATTCATAAATTATAAAAATATATTGATATGTAAGAAATCCTTATTGTACTTATACTTTTAAAGAAATCTAATAAAATAGCTTAGATACTATAATAAAGTATAAGTATTCATTGAAGTAATTGTAATCTTTTGTGCCTTTAAAAGATGATTAATGGCTTTTAGAAACAAATGTTCGTCACAATCTAAAAGAATACACAAAGATCTAGAAGTTTGTGGCTTTTGTTGTATTGCAGTAATAATCTGTGCTTCAAGTAAACGCTGCTGCTGCTCATCATCATTAGAAATAAAGGTAACTGCTCCATGGTTTGTATCTTGAGACATCATTACTGTAGGACTTTGTTTTTGTTTAGCAATACACACACTACAGATCCCACAATCTTGCGAAGAATGTTCTCCAAAATAACGAAGTAATTGTACCGATTTACATACTTTTCTATCAGAAACAAAAGCAGTCATAGCCTTAAAACGCATTTGTTGTGTAGCTTCATATTGTTTTAAATTACTGCCAAAAAAAGCATTAGCCTGCAAAGCGGTATATTTAGTAGTTAGAAACTCAATACCCCAATATCCAGAAACATAATAATCCAAAACGCCATATACCTTTAATTGAGATAATCTTTTTTGAAAAACTTCCTCGGAAAAAGAAAAAGAACTGCAAGCATCTTTCCATTGTAAAGATACACGGTCGAAATACAAATTCTCATAATTACGAGATAGATAATCTAAAATCGGCTCAAAAACAGGGAAGTCATCAGCAAAAGCACGAAACTTCCCTACGGAAAGCAAGCATTTGATCTGATAGCCTTCTGAATCATTTGGAGGATAAGTTCGGATTTGATCTTGACTTTCTAAAAGACGAAGTGCCTTTTTTATTTTAGTACTATTAGGAAACTCATATTTTTTGATGAATTTCTCAAGATCAATTCGGTATATTTTTTTTAAAGTTTCATGACTAGATATTTTTAAAAAACTAAATAGTTTTTGATGTACTTTTTTAATCAAACTTACATTAATAGCCTGACTTGTGTAATATGTTTTCCATTTTTCTAAACTCTCGGTATTGTATAAAAGCATCGCATAAGCCTTTTGCATATCACGACCCGCACGACCCGCTTCCTGAAAATACGCCTCTAAAGAAAGTGGGATATTTATATGTATAACTAATCGTACATCTTTTTTATCTATCCCCATCCCAAAAGCATTGGTAGCAACCATTACTCGTAAACGATTATTTTTCCATTCTGAAAACACTTTTTGTTTTGTAGCTTTAGAAAGTCCGGCATGGTAACTACCACTTGAAATCCCTTCACTTTTTAAAAATGAAGCAAACTGATAAGAAAGTATTCGAGAGTTTACATATATAATTGCACTACCAGGATATTTTTTTAAAATACGAAGTACATACGCACGCTTATCAGGAGTTTTATAAGCACCATAACTAAGATTCGATCGAAAAAAACTGCTCTCAAAAACATGAAAAGATCGCGATTGAAATAACTGATTAACAATATCTCTTTTTACCTCTGGTGTTGCTGTCGCAGTAAGGGCTAAAATTGAAGTATCAGGAAAAAGTTCTTGAATAACTTTCAACTTTAAATAGGAAGGTCTAAAATCGTGTCCCCACTGAGAAATACAATGTGCCTCATCTATGGCAATAAAAGAAATATCAAGCTGTAACAAACGCTCCTGAATGTTTTGAGAAGAAAAACGCTCGGGAGAAAGGTATAAGAACTTTGTAGAACCATACCTACAATTATTAAATACCCGATCAATCTCTTGCAAATTAGCACCAGCAACGATGGTATCTGCAATAATATTTTTTTGTTTAAGTATTGCAATCTGATCCTCAATAAGTGCTACTAATGGCGAAATCACTAAGCACACTCCTTTTTTTGTAAGTGCAGGTAACTGATAACAAAGGGATTTTCCGCCACCTGTTGGCATAAGAACTAAGCCCGAATGTCCTTCTAAAATAGCAGCTATACACGGATACTGACCCTCTCGAAAATCCGAATAGCCCCAGTAATTTTTAAGTATTTGTTTAAGTTCTTCTTTTGTAGTTGTCATATATACCAATCAAAATATACTATGATTTAGGAATATAAATTTTATGTTTAAGTTCCTGATACTCTTCATTTGCAATACTGTGCGAGGTAATACCAGCACCAGTTCTAAATATTTTTTTCCCTTCTGAAGATTCTTCTATAAACCGAATACTAACAGCACTTTCTAGGTTTTGACCATCAAATAAACCAAAAACACCTGTATAAAATCCTCTTTTATCTAGCTCTACATTCTGAATAATCTCTACAGTTTTTTCTTTAGGTGCCCCACTTATAGAACCTGCAGGCAATAATTTGAGAAGATCTGTTCCGAAGGTTTGTCGCCAATTTTTAGGAAGTGTGCCTTTTATTCTAGAACTAGTTTGTAGTATATCTCCTTTATGAGTAGAAATTTTTTCTACATATCGATACTGATCAACAGTAATATTTTTAGCAATAATAGCTAAGTCATTTCGCATCAAATCGACTATGGTATTATGTTCCCACATTTCTTTATTATTATTTAATAGCTTATCTTCAGCATTAGGAACACTAGAAGCTATCGTACCTTTCATAGGAAAAGTAAAAACATCGTCACCTTTTATTTGAATAAAAGATTCTGGTGAAAATACCACAAACTTATCTTGAAATAATAATTTATAGGGAGCTTGAGCTGTTTGAAAAATTTCTTTTAAACTTAAGTTAACCCCAATTTCTGTAGGAAAAGTTAAGTTCAGTAAGAAAGATTCTCCTTTATTAATTTCATTGGTAACAAGATTAAATTTTTTATTAAATAGATGATAATCTAATAAATGATAATCTAAATGTACCTCTTTATCGATCTTTTCTTCTGTGTAGTTTTTATTACCTTTTATATTAAAAAAGATATTATTTTTTGCAGCATCAGAGCACTTACAAACAAAAGCTTTTTCTAACTCAAAATCTATAGTGAAAAAGTAAGGAATTCCTTTAGAGGTGTATTCGTTGATTTTATTTTCGAAATCGATACTATTCATCTTGAACTAAATTAAATTCATAAAATTAGTTAATATAATAGGTCCATCAGAAGTCAGAAAAGATTCCGGATGGTATTGAATACCGTATATTTTGTGTGCAATATGTTCAACGGACATCAATGTTTTCACGTTGTTAGTTACTCCTGTAATACGTAAACATGAAGGTAAACTTAACGCATCAATAGCCAATGAATGATACCTACCTACATTAATTTCATCAGAAAGGTTTTTATATAATAAACTTTGATTATCAATAGTTAACCTACTTTTTTGACCATGAATAACCCTATCTAACTGGTATAGGTTACCTCCGTAATATTCACAAATGGTTTGGTATCCTAAACATATTCCTAAAAGGGGTAAGTTATGTATTTCACAATAACGAATAATCTCAAAATTCATTGGAAAATCAGAAGGCCTACCAGGACCTGGAGAAATAATAAATTTATCAAAATTAGTTAAATAATTTTTCTGTAAAGAATTAGTACGTACAACTTCATAATGGTCATAACCTATTTTATCTAACAAGTCTACTATATTATAAGTAAATGAATCATTATTATCAGCAATAAGGGTTTTCATAGGATGTTCGCTTTATAAAGAAACGATAATTAAAAAAAGATGAGGTTTAAAACCTCTAACAAATAACTGTAATATATTGATAATACCTATTGGTCTTTGAAATCACTATAAGAAACAATTTCTATGTTTATTTATCATTTTTATACACCATTGATAATGACCATCCTCTTTATCTAAACTGTAAGCATTACTACTTAACAAAGCATAAATAACTTTGTAACGATTTATTACATTAATGTCATATCCAAAATAATCACATAAATTGAAGGTCATTATATTTTCTATTTCATCTGCATTATTACCATACATATTAAAAGTTGCAGCACAAATAGCGACATCAAATGCAAGATCACCATACAAGGTTAGAAATCCAAAATCTAATATACCTGTTAAATTAAAATTATTATCAACCATAATATTACAAGGACATAAATCACCATGTATCAATCCCATTGTAGCAGTATTCCTCGATTGTAAAAAACAAGCTACTTTAAGAAGTAACTCCTCTAATTCAACCACGTTATGACACAATAAATGTTTAAAGCGTAGTACCCTTGTACACACTAGATCCATCATGGCATCCTTCCACGTAGTATGTGTCTTCCAAAAAGAGGTCGTCTCATCAAAAACACGAAAACAAATTGAATTTTTATCAATAGTTATTTCACTTAAAACATATAGTGCGTTTATAATAGTACTTTGAGCTAATTTATAAGTATCAAAATCAGAGATAATAAGCAAATCCTCTAAAGAAGTACCTTCAATATAATTTTCTAAAGAAATCAATGTGCCATTAATACACTGTATTTCATGAATGACAGGGGTTTTAACTGCTTTAATAGAAGAAAAATTTTCATCAAAAAACAGCTTTAAGTGTATGAGATCTTCTATGCATTTATTTGTCCATACTTTAGCAATAAGCTTGTTTGGAACAAGCATATATACACTACCCTCCATACCAGAAGAAATTTTACTCACAGAATGGTAACCTATATTTTCAAAATAAGTAATCCAAGTAAAATCAAAATCAGTAGTATCCATCTTATGAAAAGATTAATTGATATAAAAATATCACAAAATAAAAACATCCCATTTATTTATCATAAATGGGATGTTTTTATTTTGTAAGCAATTAAATTTAATAATAGTATTTAAATTATTGTTTTACAATAATAAACTCACTACGTCTATTTAATTGATGTTGCTCTTCGAAACATTCTATACCATCAGAGCATTCATTAAGAAGCTGCTCTTCACCATATCCTCTTTTAGTTAATCGATAAGGACTTATTCCTCCATGCTCAATAAGATACATACGGGTTCTAGCCGCTCTACGCGAACTAAGAGCTAGGTTGTATTTCGTAGAAGCTCTACTATCTGTATGACTTCTGATATCTATACTAAGGCTAGGATATTTCTCCATTACCTCAATTACCTTTCTAAGTTCTATTTCTGCATCTGGTCTAATAAAAGATTTATCCTTATCAAAGTATATCGGATTCAAATTTAAAACTTCGGCTAAGTTATCACCAAGCTGAACAGCAACGTTATTAATGATTGGTGCAGGAGGAGCAACTCGTTCTACAACCACTGGTTTTGGCACTGGCATCAACGCAACATCTTTAATGTGTAATTTACCTTCTTCATTAAAAGTCTTTAAATAAACTTTTTTAGATTGATACCCTTCTTTAGAAACCACAATTTCATAAGGAGTGTCACAGTAAATTTTGGAAGTATATTTTCCGTTGAAATCCGATTCTTCTTCACGTTCTTTTACCTTAGCATCTTCTTTTGTTGTTGTGATTACTAATTGAGCACCTGGGATAGTTTCTGAAGTTTTTGCATCAGTTATGACACCTTCAAGAAAAGTATAACATGAAAAATCAAACTCCTTTAACTGACGGAAACCATAAATGTCATCAGCTCCTTTACCCATACTTCTGTTAGAACTAAAGAAACCTAACTTACGATCCTCATCAACAATAAAAGAGAAATCATCAAAAGAACCATTTATTGGAGCTCCTAAGTTATAAGGTTTCACTGTTTGCTCTGAAGAGATATCAGCAATAGAGTTTACTAAAAATACATCTAAACCACCAAGCCCTACATGACCATCACTAGAAAAATACAACTTTCCAGACTTTGAAATAAATGGAAAAGTTTCTCTAGATTCTGTATTAATACTAGGTCCTAGATTTCTTGGTGTACTATAAGAATCATTATCTAAAATATCCACTACATACAAATCTGAGAAACCATAAGTTCCTGGCATATCACTAGCAAAGAATAATTGTTTTCCATCATTAGAAAGTGCAGGGTGAGCAACAGAATAATTATCACTATTAAACGGAAGCTCTCTTACATTGGTCCAATTTCCTGAGGAATCTAAATCTGCCTTATAAAGCTTCAGACGAGTTGTTCCCTCAGAATCTTTATGAATAGTACCTTTATTATAGTTATTACGAGTAAAGTAAACCGTAGATCTATCCTTTGTAAATACACTGGAAGACTCATGTAATTTTGTATTAATATTTTTACTAAAACGCTTTGGTTTAGAAGTAAAATCAAAATTCTGAGCATTAGAAATATCTACTGAATACAAATCCAAAAAGTTATCATCATTCCATTCATGCACAACTTTTGAAGCAGCCATACCTCTAAAAGAACTATAAACTAAAGTAGTATCATTATAAAAAGAAGGTGCAAAATCAATACCATCTGTATTAATTACAGAAAGATTAAATAAATTAAAATGATCTAAATTTTTAGTTTTTAAATCTAAGTAATCTCTGTATTGGTTATATAATTTTCCACGCTCTTCATTACCACCTACACGCTTATAGAAATCATCCATTACCAAATCGGAAGTTTGATAATCTTCAATATTTTTTAAACACTGACTGTATCGAAATAAGTATTCTGGAGAAGTAGTTTCTGGATAACTCGTATATAGTTCTTCATACCAATCTACAGCATCCTTTAGCTCTGCATTGTAGTAATAACAATCGGCAAGTTTACGAAATACTTCTTCAGAACGGTGTCCTTTTTTTACTAGTTTTAAATACAACTCTTTAGCATCGATATAAGCAAAATTATCAAAATATAAATTTGCCTTATCTATCTTACTTTGTTGAGCATTAGTGGACTGAATTAAAACAATACACAACACACAACAAGCAATTATTTTATTAAGTATTTTCATCATAAAATTTGATTAAAAAAATCGTGGCATTACCACTTTTGAATATTTTTGTATCAATTCGAAACGTGCAAAGATCTCAAAACTTCCATCATTGTAATCTACAATATCAGAAGTATCTCTATCATAAGCCATGCCTAAAAGGAAAGATGGTGTAATTTGGAAACCTACCATAGCACTCATAGCGGCATCTAACCTGTAAGCTGCACCTAAGATAAACTTATCATGAATCAAAAAATTTGCAGAAGCATCCAACTGAAAAGGTGCACCTCTTACAATTTTAGACATCAAAGCTGGCTTTAACTTTAAATTACGAGCAAGATTAAACACACATCCTGCCGTTAAATAAAAGTTAGGATCTTCTACTGCCTCAGAAGTTAATATACTTTCATCACTAAAATCATAATGCTTTGTCTGTAATAAATTAGGTACACTTAAACCTAAGTAAATTCGATCTGAATACGTATAAAACAATCCTGCTCCTACATTAGGAGTAAATTCATTTACTCCTTGTTGGAATTGAGGATCACTAAAATCTGCAAGATTAATAGCGTCATAATCAACATTAAAAAGTCTACCAACTCCCTTAATTCCAAAACGAAGTTTACCTAATTCTGAAACTGGAATAGCATACGAAACATCAATATTGAAATAGGTTTCGTCCTGTGGACCAATCTGGTCGTTAATCACAGAAAAACCTAAAGCTAATTTTTTATTACCAATAGGTGAATGTAAGGTAAGCGTCGCTGTTTTTGGAGCAGCATCACTAAAACCTGTCCACTGATTTCTATATAAACCAACAATACTAAGTACATCCCTACTTCCTGCATAAGCAGGATTTATTGTCAGAGGGTTGTACATGTACTGTGTATATTGGGCGTCTTGCTGTGCACTTAATGTAGTTATTCCTAAGAATAAAACCAAATAAACAGCAAATTTATTAATGTTATTTTTCATAATAATTTTAAAAAGTCAATAGTGTTATTTCTAATTAAAGAATGTGCAAAATAATCCTAGTTATTAATATAAATATGACCTGATTTATCATAAGAAACCCCTTGATTATCTACATATTTTAACACATAAAAATAAGTACCTGTAGGTAAAGGCTCACTACTATCTATAGTACTACTAGCAGAGGAATACCCTGTAAAGTAATTATTGTCACTACCATAATTTTCAGTTTCATAAACAATAACCCCCCATCTATTAAAAATCTGTAAAGAGTTATTAATACCAGTAAGTCCATTAATAGAAAGTATATCATTGATACCATCACCATTAGGAGAAATACCATTAAATACCTCTATAGCTCCTGGACAAAAATTAGAAACCTCAAGAGTAATACTACTAGATTCAAACTCACAATTATCATTAGGATTTGTACCATCAATAGCCTCTGCTCCATCAATCACACCATCACCATCAGTATCAGCAATATCAGGATCACTTGTTATACCGTTAGGATTTGCAACTGTAGATTCATCATCTACTCCGGTAAGTTCCTCACCGTTTGTAAGTCCATCATTATCACAATCTGTTGTAGCTAAAGCCGTTCCTCCAATAGAGTCACAATCATCAAAAGGATCTGTTCCTGCAAGAACTTCATCTTTATCTGGAATGCCATCGCCATCAGTATCAATAGCCTCTAAAATAGTATATGTAGTAGTTTGACTAGCTGTATTACCATCGGCATCTATTAACGAAACTTCTATCTCATATACATTATCTTGATTGTTATCTGTAGGGTTTTCATAATCCTGAGCAGCAAAAGTAAGTTCACCAGTCTGAGAATCAATAGTGAAAGGTACTGTATCACCACCATCAACAATAGTGTATGTCACATCACCAATAGGAGTACCTGTTAATGTAGGTGTATCAATATAATCTTCATCCTCATAGAAACTAGCCGTTAAATCGTCTAATTCAAGAACTGCAACCTCAATTTCATCGGTAACAGTAATGGTAGTAGTTTGCGATGCGGTATTACCATCATCATCAGTAGCTATGAAAGTAACCACATACTCGTTATTTACGTCTTGATCTATTGGATCTTCATAATTTTGCGGCATAAAAGTAAAATCTCCTGTTAATGGATCTAATACAAAAGCATCTCCATCTCCACCATCTTCAATAGAATAAGTAACCTCACCTATAGGAGTACCTATCAAAGAGATCGTATCTGTGTATTCTTGATTTTCTGGTACTGTTTGCACAATATCAGAGATAGAAATATCTGCATCCTCAATAACATCTGTAACAGTAACTATTGTGTTTTGTGTAGTTGTATTACCATCAGAATCTGTTACTTGAATTTGAATTTCATAACTATTATCCTGATTTTCATCTGTAGGATTTTCATAATCCTGCCCTGTAAAAGTAAATTCACCTGTAAGTTCATTAATTACAAAAGGAAGCACATCTGAATCTGTAGAAGGTACAATAACATAAGTTACAGCTCCAATAGGATCTTCACCATCAAAAACAACAGTATCAGTATAATTTAAATTCTCTCCTACTGTAGCATCAATATCTTCTAAAGATAAAGCAACAGTTTCTATAGCATCAAGAACAGTAATTTCTGTTTGTTGTGTAGCTGAATTTCCATCTTCATCAGTAACTGTTACTCCAATTACATAAACATTATCTTGATCTTCATCAACTGGATTCTCATAATCCTGACCCGTAAATGTAAGAGTTCCTGTTTCTGGATCAATACTAAAAGGGACAGTATCTCCTTCATCATCAATGCTATAAGTAGACGAACCAATAGGAGTTCCTGTAAGAACTAAATCCGTTACAAAATCTTCATTCTCATTTACAACCTCAGAAACACCATCTAAAGTTAAATCCGCAACCTCTATAACGTCTTCTACAGCAAGTTGCGTAGTTTGCGTTGCAATATTACCATCAGCATCTTCAACTTGTATTGTTATTTCATAAGTATTGTCTAAATTACTATCTATTGGATTTTCGTAATCTTGACCTGTGAAAGAAAGTTCTCCTGTTTCTGGGTCGATACTAAAAGGAACCTCATCGCCTGTTGGAAGAATACTATACACCACATCACCTATTGGCGTACCTGTAAGTACTGTTGGAGCAGTATAATCCTCATTTTCATCTACAGAATCGATAATATCATCTAGAGTAAACTCCGCAAATTCAATCTCATCAATTACAGTAATAATGGTATTTTGCTGATAGCTATTATTGTCTTCATCAGTAATTAAAATTTGAACCTCATATTGATTATCCATATCAGCATCTGTAGGATTTTCAAAATCTTGAGCTACAAAAGTAAGTTCTCCTGTTTCTGGATCTATACTAAACGCGGCGTTATCACCACCATCTACAAGCTCATAAGTAGGTTGCCCAATAGGAGTACCTGTAAGCACCACTGTTGTTATATAATCTTGATTTTCAGAAACCGTTTCATTGATATCATCCAATATAAGATCTACAACTTCTTGAACATCTTCTACAGTGATTATTGTAACCTGAGAAACAACATTACCCGCCTCATCTGTTGCTTGTATTTCGATCTCATACACATTATCCTCATTTTCATCTAAAGGTTCTTCAAAACTCTGACTTGTGAAAGTAAGCACTCCTGTATCTGGATCTATACTAAAAGGAGCTGTGTCACCAGAAATGATTTCATAAGTAACATCGCCTACTGGTGTACCTGTTAAACTAAGTGGCGTTGTAAAATCTTCATTTTCTAAAATAGTTTCTGCAATATCAGAAAATCCTAAAATATTCAATCGTACCTCTAACTCCTCATAACAAACTAAATAAGGATGATAAGCTTCTAATTTAAAATAGTAATCATCAACATAGTAACTATCCGATGATGTAACTTCTAAATTTAAATCCGTTCCGATAGCGTCTGTACCATAAGTAACACCTTGATCAGTACTCACATACCAATTATAAGTAAGTTCATCTGAACCATCTATTGTAGATTCTGGATCTCCAAACGTGTCAAAAGATAACGCATGTAATGCACTTGAAGTAGGACTAAAAATAGCACTTCTACCTGGTTCAGTTACTATTCTTGAATCTTCTATACTCAATGCAATACTGGTGTAAATTCGTAAGTAAGCTTCTGAGAGTACAGAATCTACATCAGGAGAATTTACATAAGTATTTAATTCAACCCCAGCAGAAATAACTAACCCATTTTCATCAACAAGACCATTAGCTACTGTAGGTAAAGGATCATCTGATCCATAAATACCCCCATCATAATTATCTGCACTATCATCTGAATAGGCCTCGTTAGCGTCTGAACAACCGTCATTATCACTATCTAAATCTAAGTAATCAGAAATTCCATCCTGATCAGTATCTTGGTAACAAGTACCTATTTGGATAAGTAAACCTACCCTTCCAGGATCTAAATCATCACTTTCTCTAACTACTTCAGAAACCAATTGAATTTCATCAACACCATCTAAACCAACAATTTCTAGAACACTCTCTTCGTCTTCTTCGGTATTACCACCAGAAATAGCTTGATAAACATTACCCGTTTCTTGGATATTTTGACCAAGTAATGATACATTATATGGTACCTCTACTCCATTATTATAAAGTGTAATTGTAAATTTCTCACTATACTCCACAACACCAGTGAAATTATTTGTTAGCTGATCAATATCAGAAAAACGAATATAGTTATCTTTCAATGGCTCACTTAATGTAATTGTTAAGGAGTTGGACTGAGTTTCATCCTCAAAATCATTGATAAAATCAATGGCTTGATCTAAACCTGTTTCATCAATAGCACCACGTATCTGACTTTGATGCAATGTACCTTCTACATTTTCTGTAAATACTGTAGTAATAGTGATCCCTTGATCTGTATCGAATGTAACATTGTTAGCTTCTACATCAGTAGTAATATCTGTATAATCTAAAAAACCACAAGTACGTTCATCTGAATCCAATACCCCGTCGTTATCATCATCTAAATCACAGACATCTGCTACTCCATCATTATCAGAATCTAAATACCCCGAAACACTTGGATCACAAAAAAGAGCAGCTTCGGCTTTTACTGCTATTTGAGGAGTATCTGCTTTCAAACTCGAAAAAGAGTTCAATAACATTAATAAACCAAATAATAAATTGTTTTTAAAAACACATTTTTGAAATATGTTTTTAAGAGTAAATTTTTTCATAGATAAATATATCTTTTTTAGTACTTATTTTGATTTACAAAAATCGAAATAAAAAATTAAGTGTTTTCAAAAATAGAATAGAATTTTTAATTAAATACACATAAAACTATTATTAACAAGGCATGATCGACTAGTGTATCAAAAAAAAGGATTAAATGCAAAAAAATATCATCTTATTCACATTTAATCCTTAAAAAAACATTATTCTGATGGTCTTTAAATTATTATAAGAGTTTTATTTATACTTTAATCCATAAATTTTACCTTTAATGGATTACTCTAAAATACTAAATATTTATTTAAAAATAAATAAAACCTCATTAAAGCACGTTATTACAAAAAGACCGAATTATAACATACTCGTATTTCTACTTTTTTACATTGAAAATTATAATTCTAATGCCTTTTGTACATTATTATTCATTAATAATTCTATAGGATTTTCTAATGCTTCTTTTACCGCTACCAAGAAACCAACAGACTCCTTACCATCAATAATTCGATGATCATAAGAAAGAGCTACGTACATAATTGGCTGAATAACTACTTGACCATTTACAGCCATAGGACGCTCTACAATATTATGCATTCCTAAAATAGCAGACTGCGGAGGATTAATAATTGGAGTAGATAACATAGAACCAAAAACACCACCATTAGTAATAGTGAAAGTACCTCCTGTCATTTCGTCAATTGTAATCTGACCTTCTCGAGCTCTTATTGCTAATCTTTTAACCTCAGACTCTACACCTCTAAAAGATAAGTTTTCAGCATTACGAATTACTGGCACCATAAGTCCTTTTGGTCCAGAAACAGCAATACTAATATCTTTAAAGTCATGAGAAACCATATAATTACCATCAATCATGGCATTTACTGCTGGATACAATTCTAAAGCTCTAACACAGGCCAAAGTAAAAAAGGACATAAAGCCTAAACCTACTCCATGTTTTGCCTTAAAAGCTTCTTTATATTGCTTACGTAAATCAAAAATTGGCTGCATATTCACCTCATTAAAGGTGGTAAGCATTGCTGTTTCATTTTTGACAGAAACCAGACGCTCGGCAACTTTTCTACGGAGCATAGATAACTTTTTACGCTCCATACCTCTTGACCCACTAACTCCTGGAGTCCCCATAGAAACTACCTGATTAGCTTCTAAAGCATCTTGCTTGGTAATTCTCCCTGATCTTCCAGAACCTTGTACTGTTTCTTGTGGAATCTGCTTCTCTGCTAATATTTTTTTGGCTGCTGGAGATGCAGAACCCGTAGCATAAGTACTAGCTGGTTGAGTCGGAGCTACTGGTGCAGCAGGTTTGGACACATCAGATGTTACAGCTATTTCTTTAGCAGGCTTTTCTGTCTGAACACTTCCAGCAACTGGAGCAGCAGCATCGGTATCTATTAAACATACAACCTCACCTACAGCCACAGCATCACCTTCTTCTGCCTTTAAAGTAATCACACCACTTGCTTCTGCAGGTAATTCTAAAGTTGCTTTGTCACTATCTACCTCAGCAATTGCCTGATCTTTTTCTACATAATCGCCATCTTGGACTAACCATTGAGCAATCTCTACTTCGGTTATAGACTCCCCTGGTGAAGGGACTTTCATTTCTAAAGCCATAATTATTCTCTATTTTCTCCAGTAAAAAGGATTTTGTTTCTGTATGTTTATGAATTTCTTTGATTATTTTTAGAAGCATCAAATACATAATCGATAACTTCTTGATGTCTTCGTTTTGAACGCGTTGCACTACCTGCTGCTGGTGCACCATAAGCTCTACGTGTTGCATATCTTAAGGTATGTGCCTGTGGGTAGTGCATCATAATATGTGCCGTTGCCCCCATGTTTCTCGGCTCTTCTTGTGCCCAAACAACCTCTTTAAGATTTGGATATAAATCCACTACTTCTTGCATTTGTGCTACAGGAAGCGGGAATAATTGTTCAATTCGCACCAATGCTACATCAGTCCTATCTAGTTTTTCACGTTCATCTAATAAATCATAATAAAACTTACCAGTACAAAATACCAAAGAAGTAATTGCATCGAATGCTTTTAAATCGTCTTTGATAAGCATTTGAAATTGACCATTAGTAAACTCAGATTTACTAGAAAGTACTCTTGGATGACGCAACAGACTCTTTGGAGTAAAGATTATAAGTGGTTTTCTAAAACTGGACTTCATTTGTCTTCTAAGTAAATGGAATAAGTTAGCAGGTGTTGAAACATCTGCAACAAACATATTGTCTTTAGCACACAATTGCAAATAACGTTCCATACGTGCTGAAGAGTGTTCTGCACCTTGACCTTCATAACCATGAGGAAGTAACATTACAAGTCCATTTTGCATCTTCCATTTATCTTCAGCAGCAGAGATGTATTGGTCGATCATAATCTGAGCTCCATTACTAAAGTCCCCAAACTGTGCTTCCCATATTGTTAAGGTTTTAGGACTTGCCATAGCATAACCATAATCAAAACCTACCACTCCATACTCAGACAAAAACGAATTATACACGTAAAAATCGCCTTTTACCTCTAAATCATTTAATCGTACAATTTCTTGCTCGCTATCCTCTACTTTAACCACTGCATGACGGTGTGAAAAAGTTCCTCTTTCTACATCCTGACCACTCAATCGTACATCATAACCTTCTTCTAAAAGAGATCCATAAGCAAGAAGTTCCCCCATTGCCCAGTCGAGCTTATCCGTATCATAGTACATTTTATGACGTGCAGCAATAAGCCTTTCTATTTTACGTAAAAAATTATGCTCTTTTGGTAGTGTTGTAACTACTTCTGCTATCTGATCTAGTTTTTCTAAAGGATACGAAGTATCAGATACCAAAAGCATTTGATCTTCTTGTACACGTGAAAAACCTTTCCAATCTTCCTCCATAAAAGGAGTAATGACTGTTTTATCCTCTTTACGAGACTCGTGTAACTGTTTTTCTAATTCATTCTTATAATCGGACTCAATTTTAGAAACATAACCCGCATCAATCACTCCTTCTGCAAGAAGCTTTTCAGCATAAATATCTCTAGAATTCCTATGCTTAGCAATAGCTTTATATAATTTAGGTTGTGTAAACCTTGGTTCGTCACCTTCGTTATGACCGTATTTACGATACCCTAAAAGATCAATAAAAACATCTCTTTGGAATTCTTGACGGTAAGCGAGTGCAAAATTCACCACATGAACCACCGCCTCAGCATCATCTGCATTCACATGAAAAACAGGACACAAAGTGACTTTAGCTACATCCGTACAATATATGGATGAACGTGCATCGGTATAATTAGTGGTAAAACCTATTTGATTATTAACTACTATATGAATTGTACCTGAAGTTTTATATCCATCAAGTTGTGCCATTTGCACAATCTCATAAGCAATACCTTGACCAGCAACTGCAGCATCTCCATGTACGATTAATGGCAATACCGCCTTTGCATTATCTTTGTAGTAACGATCTTGTTTGGCCCTAGCAATCCCTTCTACTACGGCTCCAACAGTTTCTAGGTGAGATGGATTTGGAGCGATATTGACATTAATCTTACGACCATTATCAAATTCTCGAACACCTGTCCAACCCATGTGATACTTCACATCACCATCAAAAATGTCTTCATCATAATCTTTACCATCAAACTCACTAAAAATATCTTTAGCACTTTTACCAAATATATTGGTAAGCGTACTTAGCCTCCCTCGGTGAGCCATTCCCATAATAAATTCTCTAACCCCAGACTCCGAAGCTTTTTCCAATAAATACTCCAAAGCAGGTATTAAAGCCTCTGCACCTTCTAAAGAGAAACGTTTCTGACCTACATATTTTGTATGTAAAAAATTCTCAAAAGAAACTGCTTCATTTAATTTCCCTAATATATTTTGCTTCTCAGCTGTCGAAAATTGCGTAGCATTGGCATTCTGACTCAGTTTATTCTGAATCCATTGTCTTCGATTTACATCTCTTATATACATGTACTCCGAACCAATAGAACTACAGTAAATTTTGTCAAGATGCGTAATAATTTCAGTGAGTGTAGAAGGCTTTAAACAGATCATTTCTGCTGCTTTAAACACTTTAGATAGATCTTGCTGAGTTAATCCAAAATTTTCAATAGAAAGATCTGGATGATACGCACGTCTTGCCCTTACAGGATTGGTTTTTGTAAATAAATGTCCACGTGTTTGATAAGCATTTATCAGTTTAATAACTTTAAACTCTAACTCCAAACCTTGAGCATCTTCAAAACGCTTTGGACTAGAAGAAGTATCTTTTGGCGAAGAAGCTACCACCTTACTAGATGATGTAGAAACTGCAGAAGAATTTGAAGGAGTATCAATACCTAATTCTTCTAAACCAGATTCTAAACCAAAATCAAAACCTTGAAAAAAAGCTCTCCAGCTAGGCTCAACACTATCTGGACTATGCACATACTGCTTATACATCTGTTCAAAAAGTGAAACGGATGCAGCATTTAAAAAAGAAAATTTATCCATTATATAACCCTAAATTGGGAATTTATCTGTTTTGGTGTCAAAATTACAATAAAATGTATAGACTCAACTATTTTTAGCATTTATATATTATCAATTACAAAGGTTTTTAGCAAAAAATTAATAAAAACGCATAAAAAAAGCCCTAATATTAAGAATACAAAAAAAAAGAACTTAAAGATCATTACAAAAAGAAAGTTATATATTTTATTTTTTAGGTACTAGAAGGACTATTAATCTTTGTTTTGCATCAAAAAAAGAAAGACCATACTTTAGAGCTTGTTTAAAGGGAATACTTCCTGTAATTCAAAATTTTAAGAACTTGAATCACTTTAAAAAGATTTATATATCTCGATATACGCATCATTTAAAAGTAAACAAAAACC
>WTKB01000124.1 GCA_011524575.1 Aquimarina sp. | reverse complement strand
GGCTGGGTTCAATTTACATTCAGTCATCGTTCAAATATTCACAAATGATTCATTTTTTGTTTTATAATCAATTTTTTTAACTGTTTTTTTTAAATTTAAATCGATATTAAAAAAGCCTTAAATACTCTTTTACAAACAGGGATTCATGAATCTTTATCTAGTCTAGAAAAAAAACAAGTCACTTTACTCAACTACTTTTGTTGTATTTGGTATGTAGCGATTCCTTGTTGGATAATTCAAGAATCTACGTTATCACCCATATCCTACCTTAATATTAGTATTCATTTGTGCACTGGTGTTGTGGTAGGTTTAATTTTATATTGTACCAAACAACATAAATTACAACTTTCAAAAACTCTGTTTTTTTCATTGTTGTACATCATTATTTTCTTTTTCTCATACATTAATCCTACCGAACCAGGAACAGAATACGGCTTTGTACTGATGGCTCCTTTTTCTTTAATTTTTTTCAATAGCCGTTTTGTAATTTTAGGGCATTTGTTTTTTTCGTTTGCCTGTTTTTATGTTCCACATTGTATTACAGGTATTTTTGAATTAGCTTTTTGGAAACTAGAGGCAAATCCTGCAATTTATCGAGACCCCTTCACCAAATTTATTGTGTTCTTGTTTTCTTATTTAATTATGTCATATTTTAAAAAACAGAATGCAAAAAGTGAGGCGAATCTAGTACTAAAAAACAGGGACCTAGAGGAGAGTAAAAAAAATCAAATGAAGTTCTTTTTAAATGTTGCTCATGAAATACGAACTCCATTAACCATTATTCAAGGAAATGCTCATAAAATACCTGAGAGAAATAATGAGCTAAAATCACAAATACTGAAACAAGTAGACAGCTTAAATGAAATGGTATACGATATCATTAACGCTGAGAAACTAGACAAAAATTTACTTCAAATAAAAAGGAACCCGGTTAACATCACACATTTAATTTTTGAAGTAATTGAAGAAATCACACTGTTATATCAGCAAAAAGGAGTAGGACTTATAAATAATATTCCAAGTAATTTAAAGCTATACATTCTAGGAGACGAAAAAGGATTGAAAAAAATCATAAAAAACTTATTAAGTAATGCTTTAAAATTTACGGATGCTTCTAAAAATGTGTATATAGAATTATTTAGTAATCAAGACCAATGCCTATTAAAAGTGATTGATGAAGGCATAGGTATAGAAAACAAAGATCAACCCAAGATTTTTACTCGTTTTTTTCAAGCCAATAATTCTTATGACATTGCAGGGGGTAGTGGCATTGGATTATCATTAAGCTATGAAATGGCAAAATTACACGGAGGTACACTAAGTTTTAAAAGTGAATTTGAAAAAGGAACTACATTTGAGCTTAAACTCCCTAGCATTCAACTGCAAGATGAATTGCCAGAAAAAAGAAAAACAAAACCAATAGCAAGTTTTAAAGAGAATAGAAACAATAGTAATCCCTTAAAAAAAATTTTAGTGGTTGAAGACCACCTAGAAATGCAAGAATACTTAAAAAATCTTTTAAATGAGTTTGAGGTAATTATTGCTCAAAATGGACAGGAGGCTTTATCATTGTTAGAAAAAAACAAAGATATTGATGTCGTACTTTCGGATTATATGATGCCTATCATGGATGGAAAATCACTAGTAGCGGCAATGCATAAAGAAAATATCAAAACCCCTATATTAATTGTTTCGGCTTTAGAAGATCAAAATTTGATTAATGAAATTCTAAGTAATGGTATTCATGATTTTATAGCTAAGCCCTTCCACCCAGAAGAATTAAAGGTACGTATTCATAATATTTTAGATAGAGAATTAGAAAAACAGAAATTCATTAGCGAAGAAGATCAAACACCAACTCACACATTAATCGACAATAAAGACATTTTAAAAATATATAATTTTATTTATGAAAATTGTGGAATAAATTCTTTTAGTGTAGAAGAAGTTTGCGAAGGCCTAAAGGTATCTAAAAGCACCCTTTACAGAAGATTAAAATCCGAATTAGGTTTTAGTCCTTCTGGCTATATAAAGGAAGTAAAACTTCAAAAATCTAAAAACATACTTGAAAATAACCCCGAAGTATCCATAAAATATATTTTAAACGAAATAGGATGGACAAACTCCACTTATTTTTATGATACCTATCAAAAAAGATTTGGAGTAAATTTAAGAGAGAAAATTGTAAAAATATAAATACAAAAAAAGACTATTTTCCAAAGGTATCAGTTGAAATTAAAGAGTCATTGTTATATGCAGTAGTTGTCATAAAATCTCAAGAATATCATAATAAATATAAACTTTTCCACAATAATTTTCATCTA
>WTKB01000266.1 GCA_011524575.1 Aquimarina sp. | reverse complement strand
AAAGAAAAAATAATTCAATTTATTTTATATCGATTTCAAAGATCAATTGGTATTAGGATACACGATGTTGTATTTTTAGTGTCAATTGGTATAAATTAATTTTTTGACACCTCTTTACATATTCAATGGTCTATTACTGCTAAAAAAGTTTTCAAAATTTGTACTTTTGTGTTTCTTATATAGTATTTATGTTAAGATCAATTTCTGTATTTATTCACTTAGCTGTAGTAACCATATTTGTAACTTCTTGTCAATTTTTTAATGATCAAATTGAAGGGGAGCCTATTGCAGTTATAGGTGAAGAAGGTTTGTACAAAGAGGATTTAAAAGCCCCTAATTTTAATGGAGTGTTAACGCCAAATGATAGTTTGAGTTTTCAAAAAAATCAGATTAATGATTGGGCTTTAGAAAAACTATTACTACATCATGCTCATGAAAATATTCCTATTAGTAAGCATCAGAAATTTAGTGATTTAGCAGAAAAGTATGAAAAAGAACTTTTTATAGATGCTTATAAGAATTTGTATGTGAAGCAGAATTTAAATACTATGATAACAGAAGAGGACTTGACCTCTTGCTTTGAGAAACAAAAAAATTTCATTCTTAAAGACCCCGTTATTAAAATGCGTTATATTAAATTTCCTAAAGATTTTAGGGATTATACTGCCACAAAGAGGTTATTAACTCGTTTTAAGGAAAGTGATATTGAAAAACTTTCTGAGATTAAAGCAAGTTTTTTAGAGTATGATCTTAATTTAGAGGAGCAATGGTTGGACCTGTCCACTATTTTAGAAAAACTTCCTATTTTATCTGTAAGGAAGAAAAAAGATTTACTCTTTATCAATGAGAGAACTATAGAGATGAGAGATGACCAAGGTTTAAGAGTACTTATTCATTTCTACAAGATTTTAAAAGAAGGAGAACCAGCACCTTTAAATTACATTAAAGACGAAATCAAGCAAATTATATTAAATAAACGTAAAATAAGTTTATTAAAACGACTCGAAAAAGAAATCATACAAGATGCCATACAAAATAAACAGCTCATTATTAAATAAAACTTTGTGTTTATGCTGTGCTTTACTAAGTGCTTTTTCAACTTTTTACGCACAGTCTCCCGTTGTAGCACAACAAGTTATTTCAGAGCAAAAAACTTCTACAGAAATTTCAAAATCATCAAAGAAACGCATAGATGGAGTTGCTGGCGTTGTAGGTGATTTTATAGTATTACATAGTGATATTGATAAGGCACTATTAGATCTTAAAA
This sequence comes from Aquimarina sp., assembly GCA_011524575.1. Lineage (GTDB taxonomy): Bacteria > Bacteroidota > Bacteroidia > Flavobacteriales > Flavobacteriaceae > Aquimarina. The sequence goes on along the minus strand of WTKB01000266.1, from coordinate 6,787 downwards.
GTCAAGGAGTACCTATTGCTGAAATTTCTCGTTGTGAAATTATCGGAAGTCTTTTAGAGACTAAGTTATACACGCATCATGCCATTCAAGATAGTTTGCCTGTAAATCAAAAACAGATTGAATCTCAGGTGAGTCAACAAATTGATTACATGAAAAGAGAGCTTGGGAGTATCGATAAAATTTTAAAATTTTATCGTAAAGACAATTTAGTAGATTTTAAAAAAGAACTTTATGAGTTAGGCAAGAGTCAGCAACTTGCAAGCCTAATGCAAGAAAAGATCATAGAGGAAGTTAATGTTACTCCAGATGAAATCAAGCAATTTTATAAAAAAATCCCTAAAAATGAGCGTCCAGAGTTTGGGGCTGAGGTAGAGATTTCTCAAATTTTAATCAAACCCACACCTTCTCAACAAGAAATAGATCGTATTACTACCAAACTTAATGATTTTAGAAGTGATGTAGTTGATAAGGGATTGAGTTTTGCTACAAAAGCAGTTTTGTATTCACAAGATCCAGGTTCTAGATCTAACGGAGGTAAGTATACGATTACAAGAAATGATCCTTTTGCTAAAGAGTTTAAAGAGAATGCTTTTCGTTTAAAAGAAGGAGAAGTTAGCAAGCCTTTTAAAACTGATTTTGGTTATCATATTGTTACTGTAGATAAAATCAAGGGGCAAACTAGGGATGTGCGTCATATTTTATTAATCCCAGAAATAAGTAGTAAAGAACTTAAAGATTTTGAGAATAAAATAGAGGAGATTAGAGTCCAAATAACTTCAGGACAAATGACATTTGCACAAGCAGCTAAAACCTATAGCGACCAATCAGAAACTAAGAGCGATGGCGGAATACTTATTAATCCTTTAACGCTAGACAAACGTTTTGAGTTAAGTAAAATGGATCCACAGTTATTTAATCATATAGAGGGTTTAAATGAAGGCGAAGTTTCTAAAGTAATCCGTGAAACTACCCGTACAGGAGCAACACATTTTAAACTTTTAAAAATAGATAAAAAGTATGGTAAACATCTTGCAGATTTTAAATTGGATTATTTAAAGATTAAAGATCTTGCCTTAAAGAAAAAACAACTTCAAGAGATTAAGCTTTGGCAAGATGACAAGATTAAAGATACTTATATAAAAATATTTGAGCCTTTTACTTCTTGTAACTATACGAGTGATTGGTTAAAAAACGATATAAAATAAATGATATGTCATCATCAGATGTTACAGCAATTTCTCAACTTGTAGAAAAATCTAAACAATTAAAAACAGAACTTTCAAAAGTTATTATAGGTCAACATGAAGTAATAGATCAAATTCTTATTTCTGTTTTTTCTGGCGGACATACCTTACTTGTAGGAGTACCTGGTCTTGCAAAAACCCTACTTGTAAATACGTTATCTACGGTTTTAGGTTTAGATTTTAAGCGAATTCAGTTTACTCCAGATTTAATGCCTGGTGATATTTTAGGAAGTGAGATTTTAGATGAAAGTAGAAACTTTAAATTTCTTAAAGGGCCTGTATTTACCAATATTGTGCTTGCTGATGAAATTAATAGAACACCTCCTAAAACTCAAGCAGCTTTGTTAGAGGCTATGCAAGAGAAATCAGTGACTGTTTCTGGAACAACTTATACGCTTCCTAAACCTTATTTTGTGTTAGCAACTCAAAACCCTATAGAGCAGGAAGGTACTTATCCTTTACCAGAGGCTCAATTAGATCGTTTTATGTTTTCTCTAAATTTAACTTATCCTACTTTTGAAGAAGAAGTAGCTATTGTTAAAAATACCACTCAAGCAAATAGTAATTCGGTATCGGCTTTATTTACTGCAGAAGAAATTACTAACTTTCAAAGTTTGGTTCGTAGAATTCCTGTTGCGGATAACGTTATTAGTTATGCTGTCGAACTGGTTGCTAAAACACGACCACAAAGTTCAAAATCTGTAGAAATTACCGAAAAATATATTGACTGGGGTGCAGGGCCAAGAGCTTCACAAAATTTAATTTTGGCTGCTAAAGCACACAGTGCTTTACAAGGAAAATTCTCTCCTGATATCGAAAATGTAAAAGCAGTAGCTAAAGGTATTTTGCGTCATCGTATTGTAAGGAATTACCGTGCTGAATCTGAAGGGTATTCATTAGATAAAATCATTGAAGCATTGATGTAGGAGTAATTTTTATTTTTTTTTAAAAAAATGGCATAGTTATAGATATAAACTAAATGACAACATTAAAAAAACAATTATGAAATTTTCACCAGTATTAAAAAAGATAAGTATTGCTTTATTTTGTGCTTCACTTGCAACATCTTTGCAAGCACAGGATCATCATGACCATGAAGAAGGTCATGATCATGCTTATGAAATGCACGAGCCTAAAGGACATAAAAAAGGTAGGGAATTAAGCAAAGAGGCAAAGCAAGCTAGAAAAGCTTTTCATAAAAGCTTAACAGATATTCAAAAACAGGATTTAAAAGCTATTAAAGAACTTCGTAAATCACATAGAGAAACCTTAAGAGCTACTTTCACTCAAAAGCAATTAAATATAAAGGATGACGAAACTTTAATGCGACGAGAGAAGAGACAAGCATTAAAAGGTACTTTTTCTCAATCACAGCTAGATCTTATAAAAAAATATAGAGCAGAGATGAAGTCATCAAGAGATGCTTTTAAAGCAACACTTTCTCAGGAGCAAATAGCACTTCGTCAAAAGTTTAACAATGAAAGACCTGCAAGAAAACGAAGAAAAGGAATGGATAGAGAATAGTTTTTATTTTTCATTCATCTTAAAAAAAACATTTAGAAGATTATTTCTTCTAAATGTTTTTTTTTGTTAGTACTTGTTTAAGGGGAATAGAACTGTAATTCAAAAGTTTACCGTTATTGGTTTATTTTCAAATGACACTATTTCAATTCTTAAAATTTTGATTATAGGAAGTAGTGCCTTTAAACAAGCTCTAAATGGAAAAAAGATATTCTTAGGAAACATTATTCATTCCTGCAGCTGATGTGTTTACTTGTCTGTTGGTTTTTTTAATGAGTCCTTGAAGTACTTTTCCTGGCCCCACTTCTTCAAAGGAATTAAAACCGTCTGAAATTAGTTGCTCTACAGTTTGTGTCCACTTTACAGCTCCTGTTAGTTGTCTAAGTAGGTTTTGTTTAATTTCTTCAGGATCAGATACTGCTTTAGCAACTACATTTTGGTAAACTGGACATTTTGGTTTTTTAAAGTTTGTAGCTTCTATAGCTTTCGCAAGTTCTTTTTCTGCAGGTAACATATATGGGGAGTGAAAACCACCACTTACTGGTAAAACAACGACACGTCTAGCTCCTTTTTCTTTAAAAATTGCTTCTGATTCTTTGATGGCTTCTGTACTACCAGATATTACCAGTTGCCCAGGACAGTTATAGTTTGCGGCTACAAGTTCCCCATTGAAAGTAGCACATACTTCTTCTACAGTTTTGTTATCTAACCCTAATATAGCAGCCATTCCCGATGAAGCTTGCGTACAAGCATCTTGCATAGCCAGTGCTCTTTTTGATACTAAGCGTAATCCATCTTCAAATGAAAGTGCTCCTACTGCCACAAGTGCTGAAAATTCTCCTAAAGAGTGTCCCGCAACGGCATCAGGACAGAATTGATCACCAATAACTTGACTTAAAATTACAGAGTGTAGAAATATAGCAGGTTGTGTTACTTTGGTTTCTTTAAGTTGATCAAGAGTTCCTTCAAACATTATATCTGTAATAGAAAATCCTATAATTTCGTTGGCTTTATCAAATAAAGATTTCGCCAGTTCGGAATTTTCGTAAAGATCTTTTCCCATTCCTACGAATTGAGAACCTTGTCCAGGAAAAACGTATGCTTTCATTTTGTGTTATTTAATAGTGTTTATATTATATTTTTTATAGGTGTCGATGTAAGAGCTTGTTTAAAGGGAATACAAACTGTAATCTAAAAGTTTGTATTTAGTTTAAACAAACTCTTAATGTGTAATAGGTATCTTTACTTCATAATTTTCTTATAAGTTAAAAATGAAAAGTCATAGAGGTGTTTTTCATCTTTTAGGTGCTTAGTACTTGTAATAAGTTCCCAATTTTTTAAGCTGATTTTTGGAAAATACGCATCCCCTGTAAATGTGGTATGTACTCTAGTGAGTTCAATTTTATCTGCAATGCTTAAATATTGCTTATAGATTTCAGCACCACCAATTATATATACTTTTTCTTCGTTTGCTGTTTTTTCTAATGCTTTTTCTATGTTTGTTGCAATTTCACAGTTTGGAATAGTAAAATTTGGGTTTTTAGTTAGTATAATATGTCTTCGTTTAGGTAATATACCAGGTAATGATTCAAATGTTTTACGTCCCATAATAATGCTATGATCTGTAGTTAGTTTTTTAAATCTTTTGAAATCGGTAGGTAAATGCCATAGTAAGGAGTTATCTTTACCAATACAGTTATTTTCGCAGGCTGCAACTATAAGAACTATTTCTGTTTTTTTAGACATTATAGATTAAGATTTTTTACTTGAGGTACATTATCCTTGTAAGGGTTTGTTTTAAGGTACTACTTTCTGTAAACCAAAATTTTAAGAACTTGAATCCCTTTAAAAGAAGTTACATATGTCGATATGCACATCAATTAAAAGTAAACCAATAACGGTAAACTTTTAAATTATAGTTTGTATTTAGTTTAAACAAGTTTTTTAAGGGTAAATATTTGATTATCAGTGATTTTTTTTTTGAATAGTTTAGCTGGTTTTTTTAAAAACTTACTTATTCTACTGACAAAAAAGTAATTAATATTTTTTGGTGCTTGCAAATTTACCAAAACATTATCTTATAATAAGATTCGATTTTTAAAATTTATTTTTTAATTTTATAAACAAATTACAAATTAATTATGGCTATTCAGAAACAATTTTTAAAATCAAAGAAAGAGTGTAAAGTCACTTTTTCATTAGCTTTAGAAGATGCACAGACTGTTCAAGTATGTGGTGCATTTAATAACTGGAATGGAGAGAAATTACCTTTAAAAAAACTTAAAAATGGTACTTTTAAGGGTTCCATTAAGCTTCCTTTGAATAATTCTTATGAATTTAAATATCTTGTAAATGGTACTACATGGATTAATGAAAATGATGCAGATGATTTAGTATGGAATGATTATGCTGCTAGTAAAAATAGTCTGATTGAACTATAAATCCTGAGCACCAATTACTTTTTTAGTTATTAATACTCATTTTTTATACCCTGTAAGTAGGTTCTTGAATGCTATACTTACACAGGGTCTTTTTGCTATTTTTTTATTTTTTAACATTTTTAAAGGATATTCCCAAAAGCCTATATCAGATATAAAATATAAAGAAGATCAAATTTATGTTAGTGGTACTTTTCATTTAATTTCTAAGTTACCATCTCAGATAAGGCAAAATCGTTTTTCTGGAGGCATTCACTTTGGTTTGATAAAGGACATACCTGTTAATACCTCTAGAAACTTTGCTTTAGGAGTTGGTCTAGGCTATTCTATTAATAACTATAATACTAATCTTAGAATCTCTTCAAATAATTCTGAATTTGGAGCTGTTTATACCCGTATTGATATAGCTGATTATACCAATACTTTTTCTACTCAAATTATTGAATTTCCTTTCGAGTTTCGTTGGCGTACATCTACCTCGCAGTCCTATAAATTTTGGAGATTTTATACTGGAATTAAAATAGGATATTTACATGCTTTTAAATCCATATATGAAGATGCCACAACTTACGATGTTATTAAAAGTCCTGTAGGTTTACAAAGATGGCGTGTTGGAGCAACACTAAGTGCTGGATGGAATACTTTCAATATTTATGCCTATTATGGTTTAAACCCTTTTTTTGACACTAATTTAAGTGAAGGTTCTATTTTTATCCCTATTAAAATCGGAATTATGTTCTATATTTTATAGAGTATCTTAGAGCTTGTTTAAACTCACTACTTCCTGTAATTCAAAATTTTAAGAACTTGGGTCACTTTAAAAAGATTGATATATCTCGATATACGCATCATTTAAAAGTAAACCAAAACCTTAAACTTTTGAATTACAGTTTGTATTCCCTTTAAACAAGCTCTTAATCATTAGTTGATAATAATTATAATATTTAATTAAAGTTACTGATGCCTTATAAGTTTGTTGATCGTGTCCAAACTCAAAAAATATTACAATACTTCCCGATTATTTTGGTGTGAATACTTATTAATTAGTAATCGTATTGTGTTCTATGTCTTTTTAAATATTTGTTTTATCGAAAAGCTATTTTTTTTATAATCAGTTGTGAACTAATTCATTAATTTCATAGTCAATCCTTACTTATTAGTTCATGTTTAAATTAAATACAAACTGTAACTCTAACTCTAAACTTTAAGGTTTTGGTCTACTCTTAAATAATATAGATATAAAGATATGTAGGTCACTTTTAAAGTGATCCAAGTTTTTTTAAACTTTGGATATAGGGAGTAGGATGTTTAATCATGTTCTTAGAATGAGTACAGGTATTTGTGTTTTTTTTTAAAAAAATATGTTTTATGCCCGTTGATCCTCATTTTCCAGATGATATAGTTTCAATTTCTGACTCTGACTCTGATTCTACTTTAACTATTTCTGATGATTTTGATTTAAGTTCTTTAGATAGTTTTGATACTTCACCTAGAAGTGGTGGCCATAAATATTTTGATTTCCAAGACAGACCTAAAGTTATGGATTCAAAAGATGATAAGCCTGTAACTAGATTAAAGTCAAAA
>WTKB01000127.1 GCA_011524575.1 Aquimarina sp. | reverse complement strand
CATACCCATAAAAGTAGGTATTATCATGATTTAAGTCATCTAGAAAATTTATATGCTCAATTGCAGCCTTTGAAGTCTTGTATGAATGACTGGGAAGCTGTTTTATTCGCTTTATTCTATCACGATTATGTGTATAAGGCTACTAAAAAGGATAATGAGGTTAAAAGCGCTGAGCTTTTAAGAGGTTTAATGGAATCTTACCATTTGCCACAAGCTTTAATTGATAAAGCGACTCACATAATACTAGCTACTCAAAAACATGAGGCCTCTGACTTAGATACCTGTTACTTTTTAGATGCAGATTTGTCGGTACTCGGAATGGATTGGGAAACTTACTCTAACTATTACCAAGGCGTTCGCAAAGAATATGTAATTTATCCTGATATAATTTATAAACCAGGAAGAAAGAAAGTATTGCAGTATTTTTTAAATATGCCTACTATTTATAAAACAGATTATTTTAAAGGTAAATTTGAAACAACAGCTCGAGTAAACTTGCAACGAGAGTTAGGACAGCTGTAAATTTGTGTTTAAAACTTTAAACTATGATATTTATAATACTTGCTGTTTTATCCTCCTTGATTATAAAAAATAAATTTTCAGAGAAGTTATTCTACTTTTTAAAAGTTGTTATTGTTCTGTATTTATTGTTGAGTTTACCAATTTTGGATTACTTCTATTTGTATCCTAATTTTATTTTTTGGCCAGAAGGTTTTTATCCATCTTTAAGTTTTGGAATACCTTTAGATTTTAATCAACCTTATGAGTATGAAAGATCATCTTCTGTTTTTAATTTTTTAGATAGTATTACTGATTACTTGGTAAGCTTGTCAATTATTTTATTTGTGTTTTTTGTGAATCATCATTTTGATTTTAAAGGGAAAGCTTCACGAAATTGGATTCCATTTTACAATGTTTTTGTGATTTCAAAAGCATTTATATTGAAGTTAAAAAGTAATTTGTTGAGTTTTGTTATTGTTTTGTGGGGAAGCATTACATGTTCTTGGTTGTTAATTATTGTGCTTCAAAGTATCAATTCAGTTTATGTTTTATTTGGTTTTTTTAAATCTTCAGCATCTGAAAATTTATCTCCTTTACAAGAAGCTCAAGTAGCTATTAATCAAGATATAATTCCATTGTTTAATATGGATATATTAAATTTAGCTTATCCATTCCTTATTTTTATTAGTGGATTATTGACATTAGTTTTGCTTTTAAAATTGAGTAAAAATTCTGTTTAAATCTTGTAATTAATTACTTTGATAATTGGGTTTGTTTAAATGAATATCTTAGTCAGTCTGTAGTTGATAGCTTACAAATTGCAGTTTTAAATAGTCTTTTGAACATTGTAAAAATCCATCTTTTAGATTCTTGAGTTTTAGCAGATTCATTTTCTTTAACAAAAAACTAAAATGATGAATACTAAACTTGTTACTTCTCAATTAAAAGAACAAAACAAAGAAATTGATCGCGGTGCTGATGCGGCTAAAATTTTTAATAATCGCAGTTTGGCAGTGGATTATAAAACATTGATTCCCATTTTAAAACCAGGAATGCGTGTGTTAGATATTGGCTGTGGTACTGGAGCCATTTCAAAAGGAATTGCAGATCTTGTTGGTCCCGAAGGGAAAGTAATTGCTATTGATAATACTTTGGATACTGTTGAAGCAGGGAAAGTTTTATTTGCTGGAGTTGAAAATTTAGAATTACAACATTGTGATATGTTTGATTTTGAAACACAAGAGCAATTTGACTTGGTAATTTCAGCTAGAACGGTACAATGGTTAAGTGTGCCTTTAGAGGCAATTTTAAAAATGAAAAGTCTTTTAAAACCAGGAGGAACCTTGTCTGTATTAGATTACAATCATGAAAAAATTTCATGGCAACCTAAGCCACCTAAAAGTATGCAAACTTTTTACCAGCAGTTTTTAAAATGGCGTGCCGATGCAGGAATGGATAATCAAATTGCTGATCATTTAAAGGGACTTATGGAGCAAGCTGGTTTAAAGTCAATACAAGAAATTGATGCTAGTGAAACTTACACCAAAGACCGAAGTGACTTTACATCGAAAGTGGGTATTTGGTCCAAAGTGGCTGATAATCCTCAAATGAAAAAAGACAAATATCTATCACAAGAACAAAGTGAATTGATAGTTAAAACCTATGATGCTTGGGTTGAGAATGAAGCAGTTTCTATGACTATGTATTTGAAAGAGGTGCGTGGGGTGGTTTAGTTCGTAGACGACTTTTGAAACTCAAATCTCAAGTATCTAAATTCTATCTATTCATCCTTTTGCTTATCAGGTACATAAGTATAAATGACTTTAATATTATCA
>WTKB01000081.1 GCA_011524575.1 Aquimarina sp. | reverse complement strand
CATTCATAATGCTTGGTCTTAATGGAATAAAGATGCAGAAATTAAATGACTAACTCCATAAATCTTTTTAAAGTGATCCAAGCTCTTAGTATTAAAAGCACTATTTTTAAAATTAACGAGGTATATTTGATATTTTGCAATAAAATATTTTTAAAACCATGAATAATACACTTACTCAGACTGATTTTTACTTTAAAAATCAAAAATCTGTATATCGAGGCAAGGTAAGAGAAGTTTATAGCCTAGAGAATGACCTTTTAGTAATGGTGGCTACCGATAGACTTTCTGCCTTTGATGTAGTTATGCCAAAAGGTATTCCTTACAAAGGACAAATTTTAAATCAGATTGCTACTAAAATGATGAAAGCTACAGAGGATATAGTTCCTAATTGGCTTATTGCAACTCCAGATCCAAATGTTGCCATTGGCCATCATTGTGAGCCTTTTAAGGTAGAAATGGTTATTAGAGGGTATCTATCAGGGCATGCTGCACGAACCTACAAAACTGGAGAACGTCAACTTTGTGGTGTAACCATGCCAGAAGGTCTTTGTGAAAATGATCCTTTCCCAACACCTATTATTACACCTACTACTAAGGCCGATATGGGAGATCATGATATGGATATTAGCCGTGAAGCTATTTTAGAGCAGGGTATTGTTTCTAAAGAAGATTATGAAACGCTAGAAAAATATACTCGAGATCTGTTTCAAAGAGGTACAGAGATTGCCGAAAAACAAGGGCTTATTTTAGTGGATACTAAATATGAATTTGGTAAAACAAAAGAAGGTAAAATTGTTTTAATCGATGAAATTCATACGCCAGATTCTTCTAGATATTTTTATAAAGAAGGCTACCAAGAAAGACAAGATGCTGGAGAAAAACAAAAACAACTTTCAAAAGAATTTGTACGCCAATGGTTAATTAGCCAAGGGTTTCAAGGTAAAGAAGGGCAGGAGGTACCTGAAATGACCACCGAATATATTAATTCTGTTTCTGAGAGATATATGGAGCTATATCAGCAAATTACAGGAGAAACTTTTATAAAAGGTGATACGAGTAACATCAGTAAGCGTATTGATGCTAATGTAGCTGATTTTTTATCGACAAAGTAGTCTTACCAAAGTATTTTATTAATACTAAAAAAAGAAAGCTGTAACTAATTTTTATATTAGTTACAGCTTTCTTTGTATTGGTATTGTTTTTAAAAAACAAGCTATTGAATTAAGATAGCGATACTCTTTCAAAACTTACTACTTCTAAATCACCTTTAGAAGAAACATATTCTGCAATGTTTTTAGAATCGTCCATGATAAATTTCTGATCTAATAAACATTTTTCAGTGTCCAACGTAGAGTTATCAGAGATAAAACGCTCAATTTTTCCAGGAACAATTTTATCCCAGATTTTTTCTGGCTTTCCTTCGCTCTTTAATTGCTCTTTGATAGCTTCTTCAGCCTGAGCTAAAACTTCATCAGTAAGTTGTGCTCTTGAGATGTAAGTAGGAATATTTTTAAGTGTTTTTCCTAATCTTGCTAACTCTTCGTTTTCTTTTTCGATTGCTGCAACACGAGATTCTACTTCAGAAGCGATATACTCAGGATCAAAATCTTTGTAAGAAAGGGTAGTAGCACCCATAGAAGCTACTTGCATAGCCACACTTTTTGCAACTTCTGCAGAAGTATCAACACTTGTAGAAAGACCTACTAAAGCTCCAATTTTATTTCCGTGAATGTATCCACCAACAAATGGTGCTTCAAGAACTTTGAAACCACCGATTTCTAATTTCTCACCAATAACACCAGTTTGCTCAATTAATTTGTCTTGTACTGTAATTCCTGATTCAAAATCAGTAGCTAATAAATCTTCTAAAGAGTTAACGTTTAATGCAACTTCAGCAATTTGCTTAGCTAATGCTAAATAACTTTCATTCTTAGCCACAAAATCAGTCTCACAGTTAAGAGAAATTACAACACCTCTTGTTGCATCTGCATTGATTTTAGAAACTACAGCTCCTTCAGAAGATTCTCTATCTGCTCTTTTTGCTGCAATTTTTTGTCCTTTTTTACGAAGAACTTCAATAGCCTTGTCAAAATCACCTTCAGCTTCAATTAAAGCTTTTTTACAATCCATCATTCCCGCACCTGTAGATTTTCTTAATTTACCTACATCAGCTGCACTAATCTTAGACATAATGATATTTTTTAAAATGTTTGTTGATTTAAATTTAAGAGCTTGTTTAAACTTACTACTTCCTGTAATCCATAATTTTAAGAATTTGGATCACCTTAAAAAGATTTATATATCTCGATATGTGCATCATTTAAAAGTAAACCAAAACC
>WTKB01000116.1 GCA_011524575.1 Aquimarina sp. | reverse complement strand
TGAAATAATTATCACCTATGGTGTCTGCGGTGTCCCATTCATTTGGTGTAAGTTTAAATCTATTATTTTTTAATGCCTTTCTAGATTTAGTTGTCTTGACTTCAATATATCTTTTCCTTTTTTCGATTTCAACACTTTGAATATCATATCCTACTCCTAATGGTGTTGGAATTTTATTTATTAAATGTTGCCTTTTGGTTTCCTTTGTTCTTAAATATTCGTGAGCAAGTATTAAGCTTTCTCCATAATCTCCAATTATTTTTGTTGGAACTGCTTTATCTCCCTTAATTCGAGAATAATATTCTTGAATAATACTAGAAATACTTTCGGATTCTGATGCACTCAATGAAGGTGCAAAAGCTTCTATATTATCAAAGTTATTTACATAAGAAAACCAATCCTGTTCTAATTTTGCTATTTCAGGGTTAGTGATTTCGTCATTTTTATAGAACTTATCATAACCTGAATACCATTTTGAATTTTTTAAATGATAATTAATAGCATCTGTATTTTCATCATTCAAGTAATAATAATAACCTATGCCTTTGTCATTTAATAGATTGGCTAAAACCATATAATCCAAAATATCTCCTGCATATCTGTGTAAATCTCCTTTTGAGGGATAATTACCTGTTTTAGGATTCTTTAACTGTTCATATTTATGATTGTATGATACTTTTTCTGCTCTATGTTGTAGTATCATTTCAGCAACTTCTCTTGGATGTTTTCCATCTCTTGTTACCCTTAAATCAAAATACGCACATTGAGTTAATTCTTCTGCTGTAAAACTAAATGGTTTTCCAATTAACTTTTCTCCCTCAATTAAAAGCTGTAAAATGAAATTGCAAGGTTTAAAGTTAACACCTGCATCAATTTGTTTGATTACATTTTGAGATTTTATATGACCTCCTGGATATTGAAATGAAAATAAAAAATAGTTAAAAAATTCATCTAAATATTGATTGTTAGATAGTCTAATTGCACTTAAACTTGGTTTTGTTAAACCATCTTCTTCTTGAATAAACGCGAATAATGCAGATATTTCTGTTCTCCAATTGTCTATTGTTTTTTGGGTAGAAGAGGCATTGTTTTTAAAACCAAATAGAACCTGATTTAGTTTTTCTTTGAACTCTTGTTTTGGTAGTACTTCCATTTCAGAAATAGAAGTCGACACATACAATAGTACCTCTTCAACATCATTTTTAAAACGAGGTCTTACGTGATGAAGTCTAAAAAAATATTCATCTGGAATTTGATATGACTTGACTAAACTCATAAATGTTTTTTGATTGTTTCAGCCAAAACCTTTGCTAAAATAGGTGGTACTGCGTTCCCAACTTGTTTGTATTGACTGGTTTTACTGCATTGAAATATAAAATCATCAGGGAATGATTGTATTCTTGCACTTTCTCTTACTGTTGGAACTCTATTAAATTCATAATGAAAATGATGTCTATGACCTGTATCGATAGTAAAACTAGGTTTTTGACTGTTGAGCCTTGTCCAAGCTATATTAACCTTTCTTGTCTCGTGCAATTCTTTTGGCAAACTTTTATAATTACCTCCATCTGGAACCATTGCAATTATTTCAACTGTTTTTTCTTTATGCTGGGTAATTTGATGATTGAATATAAACTTATTGCCATTTCTCATTTGTTTTTGAAACGAACTTTTATACTCATTCAAATAAGGTGTTCCATCATTAATTGTATGTTCAGTTAAATCTGAAATAGCTTCTTCTGAAGTTACTCTATTGTTTGGCGTTGTTGGAATTGGGAATTGAAATTCTGAACCATTTTTTAAACCTACGAAAAAAGCTCTTTTTCTATTTTGAGGCACACCATAATCGGAAGCCAATAATATTTGATGTGAAACTTTATATCCAAGATTTTCAAAATCTTTAATTATCTGATTTTTAATCGCTCCTTTCCCCATAGACATAATATTAGGAACATTTTCCATTAGAAAAGCTTTAGGTTTAAAATGCTCTACAAAGTTCACAAAGGTTTTGTAAAGTTGATTCCTTTCATCCTCTATTATTCTTTTTCCTGCAATAGAAAAACCTTGACAAGGTGGACCACCAATTATTACATCCACTTCATCAATTTTTTCATTTTCCGAAACAGTAACTGGATTTAGTTCGAGTAAATCTGCTACAATTCCCTTAGAGTCTTTATGATTAAAATTAAATGTTTCTATGGCATCTTTCCATTTATCAATACCTAAAGATATTTTATATCCTGCATCAATGAAGCCTTGTGACAATCCACCACAACCACAAAAAAGGTCTATTACAGTATTTTTTTTACTCATTTTCAAAATTCAATTTTCCTTGTTTGGTATTAGTGTTTCTTATATAGTTAGCTGTGTCTTCTGCGACACTAAAAATAGATTCAGAGCATTTGTATTTAAAAGCTTCTCGTGCAAATTTGTCAGCGAAAAACAAGTCAGTTACTCTTTGTAAATCGAGATTTAACAATTTCGATAATGATTTAAGTTTTGACTTACTAAATTTTTGAGTTCCGTTTTCAATTCGACTGATTGCACTAGAATTTATTCCGATTTTAGCTCCAAACTCAGTTTGAGTCCATTCTCTCTTTTCCCTTTCGATTTTTATGAAATGTCCAAAACTTGCCATTTTTTTAATTTTATCAATTTTGAATTTGACCTATTTTTAGTAAATGTAATGCTAATTTGCGAATTTTGTATCAAGTTAGCGAATATTTTTGGGTGGCGGTGGGGAAGTGAAAGCTCTTTTTATTTTGTGAGGTACGAGCAAAATGAAATGTGCTTGAACGTGCGATCGGATTTTTTCAGCTTGTGTACAACTCGTTATATCCTCACCAAAAGTACGTTTAGCCGCAAATACATTCTAGCTAAACACACCTTTTAGGCAAGCTTACTCATTGAGCATAAAGGTAGTATTTTTTCCGAGTTGTTTAACTATTAGATCTAAAGGATTGTTAATTTTCTTAAGATCTTCAGACTGCACATATGTATAAATCATAGTCGTTTCAAGCTTGCTATGCCCCAAAAGCACTTGAATATAACGAATATCTATACCACTCTCTACCAAAGGTTTGAATTTTTATTTTCTAGATTTAGCTGATTTTGTTTTTAATTAGAATCAGTTTCCTCTTTTCATTTTCAAGCGTTAAAATGAGCTTTTTTCACTCATAATCCCGCTAATTTTAAGAATTATACCAATTGATCTTTGAAATCGATTTATTATATCGCTTTCAAAGATCAATTGGTATAAATTAAGCTCCTGCAGTATTTATAGATTTTAAAAGGAACTCCACCCTTTTTAAAGGAGTAGTCTTGGGAAGCCTTATAATTTCAAAACCTTTAGATAAGTACTTATTTAGTAGTGATTTTTCTAATTCTAAACAGTAATCAAAATCTTGCAATCGTTGCTTGTCTTGGCAGTAAATAGCTTGCCAAGTAGGTGCAAAATAAACTTTGTTATGATAAAAATCTTGATATGGAAAATCAAGTAAATACTGTGGAATTGGTAGGTCTTCTACTTCAAAATATGCTTCTAAATCCAATAAAGACCGATCACAAATAAGTGCTTTACTATAAGACAACTCTTGCATAGTTTTGTGATATACTAATTCTGAAAAAAGGGGTAAATCTAGCCAAGGAATCCCCCTCCCATTGGTTTCTTGTTGCTCCATAATTACTTTTCTAGAAACCTCATCCATACAAGGTAATTTTTCTTTCAAAAGATGAATTAAAGTGGTTTTACCTGTTGCTGGAGCACCAGTAATAATATATTTTTTATTAAAGTTATACATAAAGCCTAATTAATACCATCACGATAACAAAAAACGTACTTACTTTGTAATTAATACTACTTACCTGTTTAATTTCTTGATGTTTAATACTCCTATTTGTATATCCTATAAAGGGTTTATCCACTAATTTACCATGATAATAATTTGGTCCTCCAAATTGGCAATTTAATATATATGCCAATGCGGCTTCTGGATATCCTGCATTAGGACTACTATGTTTCTTACCTTCTTTAAAAACAAATGAAATTCCTTTTAATTTGAAAGAAACCAATAGCATCAGCATTGCTGTGATTCTTGCAGGGATAAAATTTGCTAAATCATCTAGTTTTGCTGCAAATTTCCCAAAATTCAAATACCGATCATTTTTATAACCAATCATAGAATCTAAAGTATTGATCATTTTATAAGCTATCGCGCCTGGAACACCCCATAACAAAAAATAAAACAAAGGAGCAATTACTCCATCACTTAAATTTTCTGACATGGTTTCAAAAGTAGCTTGTCTGATTTGCTGTTCCGACAAATTTGTGGTTTCTCGTCCAACAATCCAAGACAATCTTTTTCTCCCAGCTTCTAAACCTTCCTTATGAAGGATATCAAAAACAGCTTGCCCCTCCTTTACTAATGTTTTATTTGCTAAACAATAAAACAGCATAACTATAGAAAAAAGCACCTTAACTATAGGATATTCCTTAACATTCAAATAATAAATACATAAATACGGAACTAAAAAAGAACTACTTACTAATAACAGTGTTAAAAAAGCACCTTTTAAAAAGCGATAATTACTTTGATTTAATCTCTTTTCTCCAAAAGCAATACCATTACCAAAAAGTACTATGAGATGCGGTAACTGACGCGGATCACCAAAAATTAAATCTAACAAAAAGGCGGCAAGTAGTATGTAAATAGCAGCTAAATCCATTTTTTTAACGCTTCTATAAATAATCTATTTGCCTTTTTATCCTGAACGGAAAGACGTATATATTGCCCTTTTAATGGATTAAAATTTGTCGCATCACGAATGAGAATACGGTGATTTTTGATTAAATAGGCTTTTAAATCTTTAGCAGATCCTGTTAACAATTCTACTAAAAAATAACTAGTAGTACTCTCACAAACTCGTATGCCTTTTATTTGTTTTAAATTATTTTTAAAAGTTTGAGTTTCCTCTAATAATTTTGAAACCTCAAATTGAAGGTCACTGTAATTATTGAAAATATATTCACCTGCTTTTATAGCTAAAAGATTGACGCTCCATGGCATTTTTAAGTGCAACAACGCATCAATATACGAAACATTCGAAACAATATAACCTAAACGTAAACCAGGAATAGTAAAGGTTTTGGTTAAAGACCGTACAACAATTAGATTTAGATATTTTTTTGTAAGTGAAACTACAGATGTTGTGGAATTAGTAAATTCAATATAAGCTTCATCAATAACAAATAATGTAGTGGGCTGATCTATTAAAAATTGTTCTATTTGATTTTTAGAAAATACCGTTCCATCGGGATTGTTGGGGTTGCATAAAAAAAGAATATCAGCATTTTGGTCTTTGATTTCCTTTCTAGAAATTAATTGATAATTTAAATTGAAAATCCTGCAAGCATCTTTGTACTCCGAAAACGTCGGTGCAACAATAGCAGCCTTTTTACCAGAGAATAACTGAGCGATTAAATAAAAAGCTTCTGTGGCTCCATTTGTAAATAAAAACTGTTTTTTATGAAGTTGGAATTTTTCCGCTGCTAATGTATTTAGCTCACTAGCTATAGGCGATGGGTAGCTTTGAATTTTATGAGTATGTATAGCAATTTCATCTAACAAAGGTTTTGGACAACCTTTATAATAAACATTAGAACTAAAATTATATTCAATAACTCCTTCAATTAAATGAAGGTCGTCTCCATGCCCATTTAACATACGTTCCTACTGTTTTTTAAAATGGTTTCCATTTCTAAGTTTTCATCAATCCATGTTGCTAATTTATCAAACTGTAAGGCTTTAAATGCGATATAATCTTGCGGCTTAGCATCTGGAAACTTTAACTGCAATAATTCTGTCACTACCTCTTGATTATCAAAAATACCATGTAAATAGGTACCCCAACTTTTACTTCCGTCAAAATAGCCTTCTTGCACCCCATTTATAATATTAAGGTGTTTATTTTTTGGAACTTGGGTTTTTCCCATGTGTATTTCGTAGCCTTGACAAAGCGTATTGGAATTTTTATAATAAAAATTACATTGTGTCGTTTTTTTTATTTTTGAAAGCGTGGTTTCTATATCAAAAAGACCTATACCCTGCTCTAAAGTTGCCGTACCTTCTACTAAAAACGGATCACTGATGGTTTTTCCAAGCATTTGATACCCCCCACAAATACCAATAATTGGCACGTGTTGGTATTGTTTTTTTATAATGAGATCTAGCCCCTCTTTTTTTAGAGCTATTAAATCTGCAATGGTGTTTTTACTACCAGGTAAAATAACGACATCAGCTTTATTTATTTCCTGAGCAGATCGTGTATAATAGACATTAATTAAAGGTTCTTGCTCCAAAGATTGAAAATCGGTGTAATTGGACATATAATGTAGCCTTACAACAGCAATATTTAGTTTATTTTCCACAGCTTTAGTTGCTCTGTAGTTTAAAGCTACCGAATCTTCTTCTTCAATACTAATATCTTTCACATAAGGCAACACGCCAAGAACTGGAACACCTGTTAACTCTTCTAGTTTCTTTTTACCATCAATAAATAAACGAGCATCCCCTCTAAATTTATTAATGATAATTCCTTTGATTAACTTACGCTCCCAAGGTTCTAATAATGCAATGGTTCCGTAAACACTTCCAAATACTCCCCCCCTATCAATATCCGCAACTAAATATACGCAAGCATTCGCTGCCTTTGCCATACGCATATTAACAATATCTCGGTGTTTTAGATTTAGCTCGCTAATACTTCCTGCACCTTCCATAACAACAGGATTATACTTGGAAGCTAAACGGTAAAAAGACTGTTTAGCAGCTTCAAAAAGTCTTTTTTTATTATCTCCCAAAAAATACTCCTGTGCTGTTTGATCTCCAATAGGTTTACCATGTAACACGATTTGAGATTTATTTACAGACGATGGCTTTAATAAAATAGGGTTCATTTCAACTGATGGAGCAATACCACAAGCGGCTGCTTGTACCGCCTGTGCCCTACCTATTTCTAAATCATCTGGGGTAGAAAAACTATTTAAGGACATATTTTGAGCCTTAAAAGGAGCTGGATGATACCCTCTTTGTTGAAGCCATCTGCAAATGGCTGTAGTAATCCAACTTTTGCCAACATCCGAGCCTGTACCAACTAGCATTATGGGGTGTAGCTGCTGCATGTAAATTTTAATTAATTGGGTATAATACCAATTAATCTTTAAAATCGATATCATAAATCGTTTTCAAAGATCAATTGGTATAACACTAATTCTTATTATTTATTTGCGTTTAACCAAGTAACAAAATCCTGAAGGTTTTCCATAGATACGCCATGACCTATGGGGTATTCACGTAAATGAGTGGTTACTCCAAATTGTGCCAATACCTCAGGAGTTTTACGTGCCCAATCAATTGGAATCACCTCATCGAGCGTTCCATGAGATACAAATATATTTAATGCTGATGTTTCATTTGGAGTATGCACTGATTTTTCTGTAAGCATATTTGGATCTAAATACCCACTAAGCCCAATCACATTTTTAATCAAAGAAGGATTCTCAAGTGCTAAAGCTAAACTTAAAATACAACCCTGAGAAAACCCTAAAAGGGTAACATTAGTTGCATCTAGGTTATATTTTTCACAAGCTGCTTTTATAAATACTTCCAAATCTAAAATTGCTTTTTTAGCTTCGGGTATATCATTAAATTTACCGCTGGTAGTATCCCAGTGTATGGTGTACCAAGCATGCCCCGAAGGAGGTAAATCTAGCGGTGCTCTTAAAGAAATTACAAAAAGATCTTCTGGAATTTGATTTGAAAAACTAAATAAATCATGTTCGTTACTGCCGTAACCATGAAGCATAAAAACTACACCTGGTTTTTGGTTCTGTGAATTTTCTTTTGAACTTTGTACAGGTCTTGTTACGTGAGTAAATGTTAACGGAGCATCTTTCATATTAGGCGGTGATTTAAAAATAAGACTGGTATATAACGTAAATATTAAATGGAATAAGAGCATTTAGAGCTTGTTTAAACTGAATACGAACTGTAATTCAAAAGTTTAAGGTTTTGGTTTACTTTTAAATGATGCCC
>WTKB01000323.1 GCA_011524575.1 Aquimarina sp. | reverse complement strand
ACCGTAGCTAAGGCTATGCTTGATTTTTATAATGCGTATAAAGAAAAAATACTTCAATTTATTTTATATCGATTTCAAAGATCAATTGGTATTACAGTAATTTCAAAGATCAATGGGTATTATTTTGTATTAAAAGAAAATAGATTTCTAAAATTTATGAGAAAGTATATATATCCTGTAGTAGTAGTTCTAGCTTCGTTAGTGGCTTACTTTTCTAAAAACACTAATGATCTTGAAAAAGTACTTCAACAAGTGCGTAAGGACACCCCTAAGCAAGTAACTTCAGATCATCCTCATCCTGATACAGAAAATAGCTCTTACAATAGTTCTATTTTTTATTTACCAAAAGGCACCCCAAATTCTAGTCTCGTAAAACATTCTTATTATACACTTTCTTATAATGAAAAACATGAGCAACCTAATTGGGTGGCCTATCATTTAAAAAAATCACATTTAAAATATAATGATTTTAAGCGTCCTTATTTTGAGCAAGACACTAAAGTAAAGACGCAATCGGCACATTGGAAAAATTATAAAAAATCAGGTTATGATAGGGGACATTTGTGTCCTGCTGCCGATCGTCGTTTTCAAAAATCGGCATACGATCAAACTTTTTTAACCTCCAATGTAAGCCCTCAAATTCATGAGTTTAATGCAGGAATCTGGAATGAGTTAGAACAAAAAGTTCGTTACTGGGTAGGTAAAGAACAAGAATTATATATTATTTGTGGTCCTGTATTTGAAAATACAACAAAAAATATAGGTTTTGAAGAGGTTACTGTACCTTCCCATTTTTTTAAGGTTATTTATAAACCTGATGGGAAATCAGTAAAAATGACTGCTTTTTTAATACCACATAAAAAAAATCTTTCCGAAGATTTAGATAATTATGTGGTTACTATAGATGCTTTAGAAAAGCGTTTAGGTTTTGATTTCTTTTCTGAATTACCTGATTCTATAGAAAATCAACTAGAAGCACAACCAAAAATTAATTGGAAGTTGTAATTTTACACCAATGTTTCTTTGAAATTAGAGCTTGTTTAAAGGGATTACAGGAAGTATTCCCTTTAAATAAGCTCTAATATTAAGATTCCATATGATTCCAACCCTGAGCTTTTAACCCTATTTTAGTACCTGCTCTAGTAATTAAATGCACCCCTTCATTTTCTGGAGCCATATGACCAATAACAGTTAAATTAGGATTGGCTTTAATTTTTGGATAATCCTCTTGTTTTATAGTAAATAAAAGTTCGTAATCTTCTCCTCCAGAAAGAGCAACGGTTGTACTATCTAACTTAAATTCTTCACACGTAGCAATAACACTGGGATCTAATGGAATTTTATCCTCATAGATGTACACTCCTTTACACGATTGTTTACATATATGTAATATCTCAGAACTTAACCCATCACTAATATCAATCATACTGGTAGGGTGTACTTCTAAAGCCTCTAAAAGCATTTTAATATCATTTCGAGCCTCGGGTTTTAATTGACGTTCTAATAAATAGCTATAACTATCTAAATCGGGCTGAGAGTTAGGGTTTACTTTAAATACCGCTTTTTCTCGTTCTAATATCTGTAAACCTAAATAAGCAGCTCCAATATCTCCAGTAACAACCACTAAATCTCCTTCATTAGCTGTGTCTCTTTTTATTGCCTTACCATGAGCTGCCTTACCAATAGCAGTAACACTGATTATAAGTCCTGTTTGAGAACTTGTGGTATCTCCTCCTATAAGATCAACTTTATATTTTTTACAAGCTAAATGAATCCCTTTATATAATTCTTCCAAAGCCTCTAAACCAAAACGGTTACTTACAGCTATGGATACAGTAATTTGAGTAGGCTCTGCATTCATAGCATAAATATCAGATAAATTCACCATTACGGCTTTGTATCCTAAATGTTTTAAGGGTACATAACTTAAATCAAAATGAACACCTTCAATGAGTAAATCGGTAGATACCAAAGTTTGATTTTCTTTGAAATCTAGAATAGCAGCATCATCTCCGATACTCTTTATACTAGATGATCTCTGTGGTTTAAAATGTTGGGTTAAATGATCAATAAGTCCGAACTCACCGAGTTCAGAAAGTGGGGTTTTATCTTTATTTTCAAACATAATACAAAAATACTAATACCATTTAATGAGATGGGTGCTAAACTATGAAATTCTATGAAATCAAAAGAATCTAATTACTTTTGTCAAGAACTTGTTTAAAGGGAATACGAACTATAATTCAAAAGTTTGCCATTATTGGTTTACTTTAATTGGATTATAGGAAGTAGTGCCTTTAGAGCTTGTTTAAACTCACTACTTCCTGTAATTCAAAATTTTAAGAACTTGG
>WTKB01000305.1 GCA_011524575.1 Aquimarina sp. | reverse complement strand
ATGCTTGATTTTTATAATGCGTATAAAGAAAAAATACTTCCATTTATTTTATATCAATTTCAAAGATCAATTGGTATGATTGGTGTTAAACTCTTTTTTTAAAGAAACGCTTTAGTTTTTGGAACAGGTGGTAAAAAAAATCTGAACTTATTAAATCTTTTTCCGTAGTAGCTTTGTAGGTAAGTAAAATACCTATAGGAAGCACAATAAATGTAGAAAGCCAACAAGATAAAAAAGGAGAAATACTCCCGTCTTCGGCACTATTTTTAGCAAAAATCCCAATAAAATGATACACTAAAAAGATCCCTAAAGCATAAATAAGCGGCAAACCAATACCTCCTTTTCTAATAATAGATCCAAGGGGAGCACCAACAAAAAACAAGACAATACAACTAAAACCTAAAACGTATTTTTCATGTAATGCAATTTCAAATTTATTGATACGCTCTACTTTCCGACGAAGATCTTTTTTGTAGGTTTTGAAACGATCCGTTGTTTTTTGCACATCAGAAAGTGCCCTTTCTAAAACTTTTTCCTGAGTCTCAAAATCAAAAAAATCTTCTGGATTTTCTGGCAAATCTCTCCGAGTTAGATACGCACAATTCATTTCGTTGGCAATCCTTTGATTACTTGCCAAATGCACTCCCAATTTACGATACTCTTTTTTACTTAAAATTTCACGCTGCTGATGTAACTTTAGAGCAAAGGAATCAATATCTTTAACAAGAACAGAGGCCTTAAGCATTTTCCTATTTTTTGTGTACTGATTTTCTGAAACTTCTTTCTTATTAAAATCCGAAAGATCAATATTAATTGCATATTTTTCAAAATATGTTTTCACAAATGGATAATCCTCTATATCTTTTTTATCGTCGTCATCATCACCTATTGTGGAATTAACTTGTTTGTTTACTTCTTCGTAATAATTCCCATTAGTAAGCACTAAAGAAAGTAAGTCTGATTTAACGCTACTGATAAGTTCTCCTTTTTCTGATTTAATAACTGTATAGTTACCAGAACGTTTTGGATCTCTTTTATGAATAAGTACATCACTTAAAAACTGATCGTTAGAACCATATTTATCTGCAACTTTAATATTGATATCTCCCAATTCATTAAACTGGTTTACAGTAATAATACGAGCGGGTTTTAAAGCAAAAATATCCTTACGTAAACTGATAAATTTCCGCTGTGAAGCAGGAATAACATCATTAGCAAAGAAAAACATAGAAATACCCAAAAGAACCATGAACACAATAAGTGAACGCATGGCTCTTTGTAAAGATATACCTGTAGATTTTATAGCAGCTAACTCATAATGTTCCGAAAACTCCCCAAAAACCATAATAGAAGTAAATAATATGGCTAACGGGAGGGTTAAAGGAACTAAATTAGGAGAGGCATAAACTATGAAACGTAAAATTACTGAAATCTCTAAATCCTTTCCTGCCAATTCTGAGATATATAACCAAATCATTTGGAGAATCATCAAAAGCATTAGAATCACGAAAATGACTAAAAACTTTTGTAAAAAGGCTTTAAAAATGTATTTATCAAGTATTTTCAAGAGTTAATCAAATGTATTAATATAAAAACTAGGATAATCATCTGCATTAAAGGTAAACAAACTTCCAGAAATAGGTAAATTTACTTTAAACTGACCAATAGCAATAGTAATATCCGTACCGTTTTTCTGAGAAATAATTTGCTTATAGATATGTTTAGATTCTTTATCTATACCTACTAAAATAGAAGCTACATCAGCATTTTCATCTTCAGGTACTAATTTCACATAAGTGATTACGCGTCCTGATATATTTTGTTCAATGTCTTGAGTAACTACATAACCTTCTTTATAAAAGTTAAACAACTTCGAAGGTGTCCAATTGGTATCCTCGTTCAAATCTGAAATAGTAATTTCCTCATCTTCATTACTAATTACATGAAGTTTATTTCCATCATAGAGCTGAATGGTACCCATAAGTTGTAATAAATACTGCTCTCCTTTAAGGTGTAAGTTTCCTTTTGTTTCCTCTTTAACTTGTTCTTCTTTGTTATAAAGTTCGTAAGTAAAATCTATATACACATTATCATAGGATTGCATTTTTTGACTTACTTCTTTAAGCAGTGCCTTAGGGTCTTGATTTTGAGAGGAAGCCTCTTGTGTTACAGTTCTTGTATGCGTACTATTATGTAAAGAAACTGTTGATTCCTGAGCTGCCATAGTAAGTGAAGCTCCCAAAAAAACAACTTGAAGCATTGATTTTAAAAAACTCATAATTTGTAATGGTGTTTGTTTATAGCTTGTTTAAAGGGAATACGAACTGTAATTCAAAAGTTTAAGGTTGTGGGTTACTTTTAAATGA
>WTKB01000288.1 GCA_011524575.1 Aquimarina sp. | reverse complement strand
AAGCTCTTATACCAATTGATCTTTGAAAACGATTTATTATGTCGATTTTAAAGATGAATTGGTATTACATCCATTCTTCTTTGAAATAATATTTTCCTAATCTATTCTTTTATGAAAGAACTAAAACTTTATCAGGAACATACTTGCCTTAAATTTTCTAAGCAACAACAACTTCAATTACCATTGCTTAGTTGGGGACTTCATACCTCTTATATTTGGGATTTAGTTCAAACACATTTAGATGTTTTATCTTTAGAAAAGATACTAAAAGGAATCGAGAAAACTTCTCATGTAATTGAGGAGTTTAAAAGTAATCAAAAAGTAATTGTGATTACAAATCCTGACTTAACCATTGAGTTTGCTTCTCACAATCTCAAAGAGATGTCTGGTTACTTGCCTAGTGAAGTGATTGGTAAAACACCAAAGATGTTTCAAGGTGAAAAAACAGATCTTAAAATCACTAAAAATATCAGAAACAAAATTAACAAGAAAGAACCTTTTGAGGTTTCTGTATATAATTACAAAAAGGATGGGAGCTTGTATTATTGTCATATAAAAGGCTATCCGGCTTTCAATAAAAATAACCAGTTAATCAAATATATTGCCATTGAGCAAGAAATAGTTGCATAACCTACATATATCTAGGTATGCACATCATTTAAAACTAACCAAAAAAAACTTAAACTTTTGAATTACGGTTCGTATGCTCTTTAAAAAAGCACTTAGAAAAGCTCTTAACCTTATTAAAAAAATATACTTTCATAGAAAGAATGCTTATAAATATTATTTTTACAGGAAAGACATTATATGAAAATTTTACTTACAGGTGCTACAGGCTACATCGCTAAACGCTTACTTCCTTTTCTTGCCAAAGATGGGCATGCTGTAGTTTGTGCTGTAAGAGATCGTGAAAGATTTGTGCCATGCTCCTCATTACAACCTTTTATAGAGGTTATTGAAGTTGATTTTTTAAAGCCCAAAACATTAGATAAGATACCAAAAGATATAGATGTCGCTTATTATTTAATTCATTCAATGTCTAATAATAATGATTACAAAACATTAGAAGCTAATGCTGCACATCATTTTGTAAAAGCTGTATCAAATACTCAAATTAAACAAGTAATTTATCTTAGTGGTATTGTTAATGCTGATTTTTTATCTGAACATTTGCAATCTCGTAAAAATGTAGAATCTATTTTGAGTACGGGCGACTATGCTTTAACTACTCTTCGCTCTGGGATTATTATTGGTTCTGGAAGTGCCTCTTTTGAGATTATTCGTGATTTGGTAGAAAAACTTCCAGTAATGATTGCTCCGCAGTGGCTTAACACAAAGTGCCAACCTATTGGTATTAAAGATGTACTCTTTTTTCTGCAAGCTTGTTTGTTAGAACCAAAAGTGTATCATCAAAGTTATGATATTGGAGGTAGTGAGGTGCTTACTTATAAAGAAATGCTTTTAAGATTAGCTCAATTTAGAAACCTTAAGCGGTATATTTATACCGTACCAATAATGACTCCAAAGTTTTCATCATATTGGTTGTATTTTATGACATCGACCTCATATTCCTTGGCTCGATCTCTTGTTGGAAGTATGGGGGTTGAGGTTATTTGTAAGGATCGGCGTATTCTTGATGTATTTAATGTCGAAACGGAAGGTTATCATAAAACGCTACAAAGGGCTTTTAAAAGGATTGCATCTAAAGATCTATTATCTAGTTGGAAAGATGCACATATTAGTGGCGTAAGTAATTTTAGTATATCAGATTTTTTGGAAGTACCTAATTTCGGTTGTTTTAAAGATCGACAAGTGATTCGTTTTGCAAATAGAGCGCAGGTGATTGCTAATATTTGGAGTATTGGTGGGGAGACAGGCTGGTATTATGCTAATTTTTTATGGAAACTAAGAGGTTTTTTAGATCGTTTGTGTGGTGGCGTAGGGCTTCGTCGAGGGCGTACCAATCCGCATACGCTAAATGTGGGTGACGCTTTAGATTTCTGGAGGGTTCTTTATGCAGATAAAGAGGAGGGAGTATTGCTGCTATTTGCTGAAATGAAACTACCAGGAGAAGCTTGGTTGGAGTTTAAAATAGTTAATAATCGATTATTGCAAACAGCTACTTTTAGACCCCGAGGGATCTTTGGACGCTTATACTGGTATAGTGTAATTCCCTTTCATTTATTTATATTTAAAGGACTGATTAAAGCACTTGCTAGAAATAAATAATCTAGTTATAGATTAAAAAAAGCAATGATTTAGTATAGTAGTTTGTTTAGAGCTTGTTTAAAGGCACTACTTCTGAATTACAGTTCATACTACTGGACATTTAAGTTTTTAGTATAGCATATTTGCTTTTTTTGAGTT
>WTKB01000306.1 GCA_011524575.1 Aquimarina sp. | reverse complement strand
ACAAGAATTACTTTCTGAAGTTATTGGAATTAGAGCAGTATATTACTTAGAGCAAACAGTTGCTAATCTTGAAATTGCAGGTAATTTTGGTGATGCAGCACACGATATCTCTGAAGGTTATGGATTTATATATTCTCTTCAGTTTACACGTAAGCCAGGGACTGATGCTCCTTACTTTACTTCTACAGAAGTGGATGCTTTTATAGAAACTTTAGAGGCTGGTGATGGATTATGGGATTTTGTAGACAATACAGAAGCTTTAGAAATAATGGCTGATAGTATTGCTGCTAAATTTGATTTTACAGTGGAACAAGCTGCTAACTAATTTGTTAAATTCTAATTTTTAGAAATATGCTTTGTTTAACAAATATACATTCAGCTTATTTCTATCTTTGAAAAAAAATAATATGAGAAGATTTTTCTTAGGTTTTTTAGCACTTTTACTTTTAAACACTTCTTGTGATAGTGATTCAAGTGAGGTGCAACAAGTTACTACGTATAATGCCGCTGCATACTTACAGGATGTTTTGAATAATCAAATCATTCCGGACTATACAGCCTATACTACTTTAACTGAAGATTTAGTGACAGCTAAGGATAATTTTATTAGCGATGCCTCAGAAGCAAATTTAACAGCTTTAAGAACCGCATATAAAGAAGCCTATTTAGGTTTTCAAACAGTGATGTTTTATGGAATAGGAGCAGCTGATACTTCAAATTATTATTTGTTTATGAATTCTTACCCAACCAGTACAGAGGCTAATCCTTCTTCTGCAGTAGGAATTTCAACAGTAGATGCAAATATTGAAAATGAAATCACTGCTTCTGGTTTAACCGGAACCAACTCTCAGCCAGTGCAGGGGTATCCTGCAGTTGATTATTTGCTTTATGGTTTAGGAGATACTTCTGCTGCTATTTTAGATGCATTGAGTGAAAAACATTTGGCTTACTTATCTGTATTGATTGATAAAATTGACAGCGAGGCCGATACTCTTTTAACGGATTGGCAAACAACTTATGGTGTACAGTTTACTAGTAACACAAGTTCGTCAAGTACAGGGAGTCCTAATTTGTTTTTTAATGCCTTTACGTATGCTTTTGAAAACTATTTAAGAAGACAAAAAATAGATATTCCATCTGCTGCAAAAGTGGGTGATATTGATTCTTCAAAAATTGAATCGGTGTATCAAGATGATTTTTCAAAGGAATTATTTGTGGCTGCTTTTGAAAAGTTTGAAACATTGTATATTGGAACGGGCGTAGAAGGTGAGGTTTCTTTTTCGGATTTAATTATTAGTTTGGATCGTACTGATTTGGATACTAAAATTAAAAACCAAATCGCAGCAGTGTATACACAACTTGAAACTAACAACCCTAGTTTTAAAGATGAAATTGATAATAATATATTAAATATATTAACATTAAGAGATCGTGTTCATGATATTGTTGAATCACTAAAAATAGATGTTAAGTCGACTTTTAATTTTACTATCAACTGGGCCGATTCTGACGGTGATTAATGTATATTTATAACATGAAAGCATATTTTAAGTTACAACAAAAGGCAGCCTCATTGGCTGTCTTTCGTGTGTTTTTTGGAATATTAATGTTTGTAAGTATTATTCGATTTTGGAGTAAAGGCTGGATAGAAACTATTTACATAGCCCCTAAATTTCATTTTACTTATTATGGGTTTGGTTTTGTTAAATCTTTAGGAGAGTGGAACTATTTATTGTTTGTTATTTGTGGGTTAGCCTCTTTATTGATTATCATAGGTTATCAATATAAATGGGCAATGATTGCCTTTTTTTTAAGC
Source organism: Aquimarina sp. (assembly GCA_011524575.1). Taxonomy (GTDB): domain Bacteria; phylum Bacteroidota; class Bacteroidia; order Flavobacteriales; family Flavobacteriaceae; genus Aquimarina. Next base: position 557 of record WTKB01000306.1, on the reverse strand, counting down.
TTCACTTACATTGAACTCATTGACAAAACTACCTATTTAAATCATTACTACTTTATTTCTGCCCTAAGCTTTATTTTAATTTTTTTACCCTTAAATAAGCGTTTTTCACTAGATGCCTTTTTTAAACCTCAAAAACATTCCTTTGCTTATGTTCCTAAATGGACAGTTGATTCCATTAAATTACTTTTAGGGATTGTATACTTTTATGCAGGTTTGGCTAAAATTAATTCAGATTGGTTATTAAAGGCACAACCATTAAAAATATGGTTATCTAACAAGTATGATTTTCCTGTTATCGGTCGCTTCTTTCATCTAGATTGGGTACATTATGCCTTTTCATGGTCGGGTATGTTGTATGATTTATGTATCCCTTTTTTGTTATTGTATAAGCCCACTCGTAAATTAGCTTTTATTAGTGTGGTTATTTTTCATTTAATGACCTATGCCTTGTTTAATATTGGGATGTTTCCGTTTATAATGATTGTAAGTACTAGTATATTTTTTTCGGAGGCTTTCCATGAAAATGTAATTTTAAAAGCTCAAGATTTATTTAAATA
>WTKB01000046.1 GCA_011524575.1 Aquimarina sp. | reverse complement strand
CCCGACTTACAGGTTTATTACGCTGGTCGGTATATTGGGTAAAATGATAATAAAAATTCCGAATCGGAATACGAAGTCCGTCAATATAAAGGTGCATATTATGCATAACCAAATAAACTTTTGAAAATAAAACCAATTTTTAGAGCTTGTTTAAAGGGAATACAAACTGTAATTCAAAAGTTTAAGAACTTAAATCGCTTTAAAAGGACTTACATATCTCTAGGTATGCACATCATTTAAAAGTAAAATAAAAACCTTAAGCCATTGAATTACAGTAAGTAGTGCATTTAAACAAGCTCTAAACGCTCAATAGCCTTTTTTACTCCAGTAAAAAAGGTATCAATTTGAGAAGAGCTTACTGTAAGTGGTGGTAAAATACGTAGTAGGTTTTTATTTTTAGCACCTCCAGTAAAAATATGCTCGTTATAAATCAATTCTTTTCTAAGCTGAGCAACCTCAAAATCAAATTCTAAACCAATCATTAAACCACGCCCTTTTATTTGCTTTAATCCTTTAATAGCGGTAGCATTGGCTGTAAAGTATTCTCCTAAAATTCGAGATTTTTCTATAAGATCTTCTTTTTCTAATACCTCCAATACGGCTATACAAGCAGCACATGCCAAGTGATTTCCTCCAAACGTAGTTCCGAGTAATCCGTATTTAGACGCTATGTGTGGAGCTATTAGAATTCCTCCTATTGGAAAACCATTCCCCATACCTTTTGCCATTGAAATGATATCAGGAGTAATTCCATGATGCTGAAAACCAAAAAACTTACCACTACGTCCAAATCCAGATTGCACCTCATCAAGTACCAAACACGTATTATATTGTTTACACAATTTCTCTAAACCTTGAAAAAATGAGGTTGGTGCTTGATCTAACCCCCCTACTCCTTGTATAGGCTCTATAATAACGGCACAAACATCGTCTTTCTTTAATGCAACTTCTACGGCTTCCAAATCACCTAATGGTAAGATAGTTACTTCTTGTTGTGCGTTAATGGGAGCAATAATCGCTTTATTATCCGTAGCTGCTACTGCTGCAGATGTACGCCCATGAAACCCATTAGAAAAGGCAACTACACGATGTTTTCCATTGTGAAAAGAAGCTAATTTAAGTGCATTTTCGTTAGCCTCTGCCCCAGAACTACACAAAAACAATTCATACGCATCACAACCAGAAAGCTTCCCTAACTTATCTGCTAGTTCCTGTTGTAAAGAATTTTGGACAGCATTACTATAAAAACCAATATGATCCAATTGATTTTTTAATTTATTTACATAATGAGGATGTGCATGACCAATAGAAATCACAGCATGGCCACCATATAAATCTAGGTATTCTATACCCTCTTTATCCCAAACAGAACAATTATCAGCTCTTACAGGTTCAACATTATATAAAGGATATACATCAAATAATTTCATAACTAAATTAATTTATTTCTGTTAATCATTAGGATTGTGATTATTACCTATAATAGGTAATAACGGTAATTAAAGCTTGTTTAAACGCAAATTTAAAACAAAAAAACTAATAGGATTTACGTAGGCAAACAACATAATTACAATAAATATGTTATTTTTTTATTAAAATACCCAAATATTTTTTAATATTGTTTAATATTTAATCAAAAAAAGTAAACAATAATTAATTTTGAGTTTATCCTTTTCTATAAAAGATCTTGAGAATATTTGTGGTATTAAGGCACACACTATTCGTATTTGGGAAAAAAGATACCATTTACTTACGCCTAGTCGTACCGATACAAATATCCGGAACTATGATCAAAAAAGCTTAAAACGCCTACTCGATGTAAGTTTTCTTGTGCAATGTGGTTATAAGATTTCTAGAGTAGCAAAATTTAGTGAAGAAGAAATCATTGCATTCACCAAAAATATAAATGTCAATGACAGTATTAGTAAAAAAGCGATCATTGATTTTAAAATGGCTATTTTAAACTATGATGAGGCTACGTTTCACAAAATCTATAAAACAGTATCCGAAAAAATTGATTTTAAAAGCATCTTATATACCTTGTTTTTACCTCTTCTAAATGAAGTTGGTATGCTATGGAAAATGCAAACGCTTGATAATGCACATGAACACTTTATCACATATCTGATTAAACAAAAAATAGCGGTCTCCATAGAGGCACTACAATTTTTACCAAAAAAGAATAACAACACCCTTTACGTACTATTTCTACCAGAAGGAGAACCTTGTGAACTTGAATTATATATTTTATACTACTTAGTCAATGCGGCACATTTGCATTGTTTATTTCTAGGGGTTGGTATTAGTTTTAATGAAATTGAAAAAATTTATAAACTCAAAAAACAAAAAGTAGTTTTTGTAACCCACTTTACACTAAGCAAACATGGAGCCTCTCAGTTGGAAACTCCAAAATATATCCAAGAATTTTTACAGGAGTTTTGCCCTACAAACTCTCAAAATGAATTATGGGCGACAGGAGTGCAAACAACAAAATATAATCTAGAAAACACTTCTAACTTTAAAAGTATCGATGCTTTCAAAGCATTTGAAAAACAATTAAAAGATCAAAAAAATGTCTAAAAATATAGCTATTATAGGCTCTGGATTTTCATCGCTTTCTGCAGCTTGTTATTTAGCTCAAAAAGGGCATCAAGTATGTATATTTGAAAAAAATAAAAATACCGGAGGACGTGCCAGTCAACTAAAAAAAGATGGGTTTACTTTTGACATGGGGCCTTCTTGGTATTGGATGCCAGATGTTTTTGAAAAGTTCTTTAAAGATTTTAACCATAAAGTTTCTGATTTTTACACACTTGAAAAACTAAACCCGGCATATAAAGTGGTGTTTTCTAATAGTGAAATTAGCATTGAAGACACTCCAGAAAAAATTATAAACACCTTTGAAAGCATTGAGAAAGGCAGTGGTAAAGCACTCAGAAACTTTTTGAAAGAAGCAGAAGATAATTATAACATTGCTATAAAGGATCTTGTGTATAACCCAGGTGTATCCCCTTTAGAATTAATTACACCACAAACGGCTATCAGAGTAGGGCAATTTTTTTCAACGATCACAAAGAAAGTACAAAAAAAAGTAAAAGATCCTCGTTTACGTTCTATTCTGGAATTCCCAGTATTGTTTTTAGGGGCAAAACCCTGTGACACGCCAGCTTTTTATAGCTTTATGAATCATGCAGATTTTTCGCTGGGTACTTGGCAACCCAAAGGTGGCATGTATAGTGTGGTAAGTGCGATGACTTCGCTGGCTAAAAGTCTAGGAGTAGCATTTAGGTGCAATACTCCCATTAAAAAAATCAGGGTAGATGATACAGGAAAAGTTTTAGGAATTACTACGAACACCGACGAAAATATTAACTTTGATACCGTACTCTCTGGAGCAGACTACCACCACAGTGAACAACTTTTAGACATCCAATGGCGTCAATATTCCGAAAAATATTGGCTAAAAAAAACTTTTGCCCCTTCAAGTCTTTTGTATTACGTGGGTTTTAACACAAAACTTCAAAATATCACACATCACAATTTATTTTTTGATACTGATTTTGAAAAACATGCTGAAGAAATTTACGATAAACCTCAGTGGCCAACTCAACCACTTTTTTATGCCAATTTCACTTCAGTAACCGATCCGAATACCGCACCCGAAGGTTGTGAAAATGCCTTTTTCCTAGTACCTGTAGCTCCAGGTTTAAAAGACACTAAAGAGATTCAAGATAAGTATTTTGAGCGTATTTTAAAACGTTTAGAAAAACACACTGGACAAGATCTTGAAAAACACATCATTTTTAAGGAAAACTTCGGAGTAAGTGACTTCACGCAAAGATATAACTCCTATAAAGGAAATGCTTATGGCATGGCAAACACACTGTTACAAACCGCTTTTCTAAGACCTAAACTTAAGAGTAAAAAAGTGAAAAATCTGTTTTTCACAGGACAACTTACTGTACCAGGTCCTGGAGTTCCGCCCTCTATTATCTCTGGTAAATTAGTAGCAGATTTAATTGATGCCAGCTAAGAACTTGTTTAAAATTATTGATCTAAAAAAATATATATTCTATGAAATCTATTTTCGATACTGTTTCTAGAAATTGTAGCAAAACAGTAACCGAGTGTTATAGTACCTCTTTTTCTACAGCTACCCGAATTCTTGGAAGTAGCATCCGACAAGACATTTATAACATTTACGGTTTTGTGCGTCTTGCTGATGAAATTGTTGACACCTTTCATAACTACCCAAAAGAAGCACTTTTTAATGATTTTGAAAAACAAATGTATGCTGCGATAAAACACAAAATAAGTCTAAATCCTATTCTTAATAGCTTCCAAGAAACTGTGCATAAATATCAAATAGAACCTGAACTCTATGAAGCATTTATGAGTAGTATGTACCAAGATTTACATCAAAAAGAATACCATACCACGGAAGAATATCAAAATTACATCTATGGTTCAGCGGATGTTGTAGGATTAATGTGTTTACGGGTTTTTACAAAAAACAATACACAAATGTATGATGCTCTTAAGGCTTCGGCTATGAAATTGGGTTCTGCTTTTCAAAAAGTAAATTTTCTTCGTGATTTAAAAGCAGATGCTATTGGGCTTGGAAGAGGGTATTTTCCTAATACAGATTTTGAAAATTTCTCTGAACAAAGCAAACAAGCCATTATTCTGGAAATTGAACAAGATTTTAAAGATGCTAAAATAGGAATTACACAACTGCCCATAGAAGCAAAATTAGGAGTTTACACCGCATATAGATACTACCAGAAACTATTACAAAAACTTAAGGCAGCTCCAGCAAAAAAACTAAAAGAGCAACGATTTAGAGTGCCGAACTACCAAAAAGCTGGTGTTTTTGCACAAAGTTATATCAATTATCATTTAAATTTGATTTAAAAAACTACACCGATATGTACCTATTAGGAATACTTGTTTTTATACTGACATTTTGTTTTATGGAGGCTTCTGCATGGTTTACTCATAAGTATATTATGCATGGCTTTCTTTGGAGTTTACATAAAGATCATCATCATAAAGATCATAACAGTTGGTGGGAACGCAACGATGCTTTTTTTATCTTTTATGCCTTAGTAAGTATTGGATGTTTCGTGGTTTGGAAAGAAGGTATTTTTTGGTATGGACTCCCTATTGGATTGGGTATCTTTGCTTATGGATGTACTTATTTTATAGTACACGATATTTTTATTCATCAACGTTTTAAGTTATTTAGGAACACCAATAATTGGTACGCAAAAGGCGTACGTAGAGCACATAAAATGCACCATAAACATTTAGGGAAAGAAGATGGAGAATGCTTTGGAATGCTACTCGTTCCTATTAAATACTTTAAGAAATAAATGCAAATCGCTACATCTAATTCTAGCACCAAACCAAACTATTTTGATTATGCAGTTATAGGCTCTGGTCTTGCGGGCTTACACTTGCTTATGGCTATGTCAGAGAATCCTTTTTTTTCCGATAAAAAAATAGCTGTTTTTGATCCTAACCTCAAAGATAATAACGATAAAACCTTTTGTTTTTGGGAAAAATCCTCTGGAAAATGGGATAATTGCGTTTCCAAAACTTGGGAAGAAGCCGCTTTTTATAGTAAACAACTGAAGCTAAACCATAAACTAAATCCATACAGCTATAAAAAAATCAACTCTTTAGATTTTTACACCTATTGTCTTAAAAAACTAGAATCTCATAAAAACATCAAGTGGTTTGTCACAAGTGTTATCAAAATTGACCAAAATAAACTGTTTACAAAAGATCAAAACAATTACGAAATTGGGCATATTTTCGATAGTAGAATCACATACAGTACTAACCAAATAGCTGAAAAACATTCCCTTGTCATACAAAGTTTTCAAGGTTGGTTTATAAAAACGGAAAAACCTGTATTTTACGAAAATCAATTTACAATGATGGATTTTAGAAATCCTCATAAAAACAGTACAAGTTTTATGTATGCACTGCCACAAAGCCCTACAGAAGCCCTTGTAGAATTTACTTTGTTTACACCATGGCGTATCGCTACATCTGAGTTTGAACAACAGCTTAATAGTTATATAAATACCCACTTCCCTACTACAAACTACGAAATTAGAGCTACTGAGTCAGGAGAAATTCCTATGACTATTTTCCCCTTTGAAAAAGCAAATACCCCTTGGGTTACCAAAATAGGAACTGCAGGTGGATGGGTTAAAGCTTCTACAGGATACTGTTTTAAAAGAAGTGAACGCTATGCACAACACATTATTTCAACAATAAGTAAGGTAGGTAAATGGACTCCTTCAGCTATTCCTATACCCTCAACACGATTTCGATTCTATGATTCTTTACTACTTGATATTTTAAAAAACAATAATAGTAAAGGAATTGTTATTTTTGAGCAACTCTATAAAAAAACAGATATAGATTTAATTTTTAAATTCTTAGATGAAGAAACTTCAATCTTTGAAGAAATAGCTCTAATAAGTAAATTACCTGCAATACCCTTCCTAAAAAGCTTATTACGAGTTTTTTTTACAAAAAAATAGTACCTCTATATTCCCTAATCATTTCTTCTTTAAAAAAACCTGCATTCAAGTCATAAACGCAACTTCGCTATCAAAGAAATAACTATTCATGATTTTTATTTAAATTTGTTATATATCAGAGTTTTACGTGAAATTATACCAATTAATCATTCAAACACAATAATTAAACAATTAAATTATGCCAGTTATTAATGCGGAGGGACTAGACGATCTTATAAATCTTTTGTCTTCACCAACAAGACGTTCTCGTGCAGCTCAAAGAGATGAAGTGCAAAGTCAGTTATTAGCAAGTTTTTTAAACGAAAAAGCTAAAAATTTAACATTTCGTCGTGTTGATGGTACTCCTAAAACACAAGAAGAAGTTAAAGTAGATGTAGCGATAAGGGAATATTGGGTAAATAATGGTTTGCAAGCCAAATATAACAGTAATCCAAAAAATTTTAGATTTCCTTTAAATGGTGATAGTATTATACCTGTTCTTAGTCATGTTTTGCAAGGTCGTATGTTTCCAAGTAGTAGCCCTAAAGATGTTTCAAATACAGAATTTGCAACACAACTTACTAACTTTCACAGAGGTTTCCAACAAGGACTACAGCAACAAAGACAACAACAACAAAGACAACAACAAACTGATATTGCTCAGGAGCTAGGCAAATTACAAGTAAATAGACCTGTGCGTTTTACTTTTAAAGTTCGTTCTACAAATTCCTTTGGTGAAAGAACATCAAGAAAAACAGCTGTTGACGTAACTTTATTACGCGATGGTTCTGTAAATATTCGAGGATTATCTCATCATCCAAATGGAAGACCTGTTATTGGTAGGGTATTAGACCAGACAGTAGATAGTGCTACGTATTTATCATTACTAAGAGAAAGAGTACTAGTTAGACAGGAGCCTTTGCAAGCACAAAGTCGTTCTAGACAACCACAAACTCATTCAACAGCTATTACTGATCAACGAAGCCCCATTGAGATAGCACGAGATAATGTGCAACAGGTTTTACGACAAATTACTGAAGAACCACAAGCACGTCTACAAGCAAGTGTTGAGCCAACAGCACGTCCACAAGCACGTCCACAAGCAAGTGTTGAGCCAACAGCACGTCCACAAGCACGTCCACAAGCAAGTGTTGAGCCAACAGCTCCACCTTTAGAAGAAGGAATATCAGTAATAGATCCTATAAATACAACAAGGTCTAATACTAATTACCCTATTAACACATTTACTGAAACTCAATATCCTGCAAATTATAATCCACAAAGATTACAACAAGCAAGGCGACAAACCGCTCAAGGTAGTGAACAAACTTATAATCGCCGAATTAATAATACACGAATTGCATTCCATCAATAGGTCTATAATCTATGAGTTATATTTTAGATTAAAAATACTAAGAGCTTGTTTAAAGGGAATGCAGGAAGTAGTGATTTTAAACAAGTTATCAATTAAAAAATGGTTTAGAAATTAATTTCTAAACCATTTTTTGTTGATTATCTCGATTCTTTTTTTGTAATTAGCGTTAAAAAGTATTTGAGTACTCAGAACTTGTTTAAACTCACTACTTCCTGTAATCCAATATTTTAAGAACTTGAATCACTTTAAAAAGATTTACATATCTCGATATGTGCATCA
>WTKB01000262.1 GCA_011524575.1 Aquimarina sp. | reverse complement strand
TTTAGAGCTTGTTTAAAGGGAATACAAACTGTAATTCAAAAGTTTAAGGTTTTGGTTTACTTTTAAATGATGTGCATATCGAGATATGTAAATCTTTTTAAAGTGACCCCAAGTTCTTAAAATTTTGGATGACAGGAAGTAGTGCCTTTAAACAAGCTCTGAGTATTAGCCACTAAACTGATTTGTAAAACTCGTATATTTGCATAAAATTGCTTAATTATGATTAAAGTCTCAGAAAACGCAAAAAAGAAAGTGATAGAATTAATGCAAGAAGATGGATATGACACTTCTAAAGATTATGTTCGTGTAGCTGTAAAATCTGGAGGGTGTTCTGGATTATCTTATGACTTAAAATTTGACACTGATTTCGCAGAAGAAACGGATAAGCTTTTTGAAGTTGATGATGTACGAATTGTTGTTGATAAAAAGAGCTTTTTATACCTAGTAGGTACTACCCTAGAATATTCTGGAGGGTTGAACGGTAGTGGATTTGTATTCAATAACCCTAACGCAAATAGAACCTGTGGATGTGGAGAAAGCTTTTCTCTTTAAAATATATTTAAAAAAAGTTAATTATTTTCTACCACAAAAAAATAACACCTAGACAAAATCTTAAAACAAGCCTTATCTGATGAGTAAATTTACAGAAGAAGATTTAAAAAAAGAATTAGAAACCAAACAATACGAGTATGGTTTTTTTACAGATATTGACACAGAGACCTTTCCTGTTGGTTTAAACGAAGAAGTCATTACGGCAATCTCAAAAAAGAAGAATGAACCAGAATGGATGACGCAATGGAGACTTGATGCGTATCGTATTTGGGAAAAAATGGAAGAACCTGAGTGGGCTAATGTAACTTATAAGAAACCAGACTTTCAAGCAATAAGTTATTATTCCGCTCCTAAAAAAATTGACCCCAATAAGAAATTAGAAGATGTAGATCCTGAACTACTAGCTACTTTTGATAAACTGGGCATTTCTTTAGATGAACAAAAGAAGCTTACTGGAGTTGCTATGGATGTAGTAGTAGATTCGGTATCTGTAGCCACTACATTTAAAGAAACTTTAAAAGAAAAAGGAATTATTTTTTGTTCTATTTCAGAAGCTATTCAAGAACACCCTGAATTGGTACGTAAATATCTAGGAACTGTTGTACCAACCACAGATAACTTCTATGCAGCTCTTAACTCTGCAGTATTTACAGATGGTTCTTTTTGTTATATTCCAAAAGGGGTACGCTGCCCTATGGAATTATCTACTTATTTCAGAATCAATCAAGCAGGAACAGGGCAATTTGAACGTACTTTAGTCGTTGCAGATAGTTCAAGCTACGTGAGTTACTTAGAAGGTTGTACGGCACCTAGTAGAGATGAAAACCAATTACATGCTGCTGTAGTAGAGCTTATAGCTCTTGATGATGCAGAAATCAAGTATTCTACAGTACAAAACTGGTTTCCTGGAGATGAAAATGGAAAAGGTGGTGTTTTTAACTTTGTAACTAAAAGAGGTATCTGTGAGAGAAATGCTAAAATTTCTTGGACACAAGTAGAAACAGGCTCTGCAGTAACTTGGAAATATCCATCATGTATTCTTAAAGGTGCTAATTCTATTGGAGAGTTTTACTCTATAGCACTTACAAACAATTACCAGCAAGCTGATACGGGTACTAAGATGGTACATTTAGGAGAAAATACTAAAAGTACTATTATCTCAAAAGGAATTTCAGCAGGGAAATCTCAGAACTCTTACAGGGGGTTAGTTCAAATACATCCAAGGGCTAAAAACGCCCGTAACTTTTCACAATGTGATTCTTTATTAATGGGTAATGAATGTGGAGCTCATACTTTCCCATACATAGAAACAAAAAATAAAACTGCTACTGTAGAACATGAGGCTACAACTAGCAAAATTGGTGAAGATCAAATTTTTTACTGCAATCAAAGAGGAATTGATACTGAAAAAGCCATTGCTTTAATTGTTAATGGATTTAGTAAAGAAGTTCTTAATAAACTACCTATGGAATTTGCTGTAGAAGCACGTAAACTACTTGAAATTAGCCTAGAAGGATCTGTAGGATAAACTTAAAAACAATATTATGAAAGATTTTTTAAAAAAACATGTCACCTTTTTAGTTTTGGTATTATCTATTAGTTTTAGTTATGCTCAAAACACAAAAGACACTAGTAACAAGGTAATTGAATTAAACCGAGTAGAACAAGTTACTGATAAAAAAGTATGTACTAAAGGACTTAAAAAATCTTGTTGTAAGAAAGGGGTATCTAAAGACAGTATAGCTGAAAAACCAACATGTAGTGCTACAAAGAAAAAATGCAGTAAGAAAGCTGCACTTCAAGATAGTAACGCTAAAAAAACTACTTGTAGTGCTAC
>WTKB01000087.1 GCA_011524575.1 Aquimarina sp. | reverse complement strand
TCTGCCAAATCATATCTAGCAACTTCTTTATTTGTATAAAATCGAGCTCTTTGTAAATAATTCCAAAGTGTAGGCTCTAGATCAATCATTTTTGTGTAATCAGCCTCTACTAAATCATATCTTGGAACTTTTTTTAATTTATAAAATTCAGCTCTTATTGGATAATATCTAGTTGTCGAATCAAGATTAATGGCTTTTGTGTAATTTTTTTCTGCCAAATCATCTTGTTTCAATAAAAAATAACATTGAGCAATTCTACGGTAGTAATATGGATCATTAGGATTTTGACGTATTAATATTTTATAGTCCTCTATAGCCTTTAAGTAATCATCAATTTTACGATATATATAAGCCCTTTCACTTAAAACACGTTCATCATTTTGATTAAATGCTAACAACGTATCCAAATCTTTTATTGCTTTTTTATATTGGTAAACGTTTCTAAATAATTGTGACCTATCCCAAAATTTTTCTGCTTTTTCTTCCTTGCTTAAATGTTTGTCAATGGTAAAGAATTGTGGTTTTCTTTTTTCGGTCTTTAAAAATAACATATTAGATAGCCAACTTTCAAATACATAACCATTAATATGTAATTCCGAACCATGCTCTTGCATTTCTAACGTATCAAATTTATCGAATGTAATCTTATCTTTTTTAGGGCTTACAAATTTATTACCAGCTACGTTAATCATGTTTTCAGATGCGGAACTCATAAAACAAATCTTTCCAATGCCACATTCTTCTTTAAAATTGGCACTAAACCCCCATATTAATAAATCTGCATTATGAGTTTGTTGCATTTGACTAGCTTCTGTAATATCATTCGGAGGAGTAATCCAATCTGCATACTCACATTTTATAGGGTATTTTTTTAGATGGATGAGCTGTTTGATTTGGTTTTCAATAGCAAATCCAACGCAGTGATTTTTACGAATACTATCCCTTCTTGATTCATAAAACCTTGTGATTAAAACATAAAGTGAATCTTTACTTTTAATTTCAGGAAATACTGAATACTTACGAGCTATACTTTCTTCAATTACGGAATCTTTTAAAGGAGTAGTATTTATATCAGGCTCTGAATTGAAAAATCGCTCTTCATAGAACGTATAGTTTGTTGAAATAAAAGTTAAGAATGCCCCTACGGCAAGCGCAATCTTCTTCCACGTTGCCCGTTTTTTTAGCTTAGAAGAACAATAATGGTGCACCTTAGTGTATTGCTTGTGACATTCACGTAATTTTTCTTTGAAATATTTTTTCATTTATACTAATATAAAAAGATATAAGGATATTTTATTAGTTTGTTTATGTGTTTTTTAGATATGCTTTCGTGTTCAGTTTTGGAAAAAATCAGAAAGGATACAGAAAATGTACTTTTATGCTTTTTTCCCAGTAACATCAGCGAAAAGTTCTTTTTTTATTTCTTCAATAAAAATAACATCCATATATCTAAAAAAGTCTTATAAAGAGCATCTACTTTACATAATTTCTCAACCACAGAATTTCCCCTAGTTGAGCTTCTAGCTCGTGACCAACATAAGATGAAATGACCCTACATAAATGGTTCTAAAAACCCAATGAGTTCTAAGTTGTTTTTTTTCCATCGAACACCTTGACCCGTAGCTACTCTTATTTCATATACCACACCATGTTTGTAATGTGTAAAAACATTCCACCAGGTACTTTCTTCGAATATTTTGTTTAAAATAATTTTCGTAGTGTTTTCTTTTTGTTGAGGATTCCCTTTAATTTCTCCCCAAAAACTTCCTTCTTTATTTCTTGAAATATGTTTTTCTCTTGCTCTAGTTGCTTTAGAAATTTGTTTGTTATGTAGCTTAAAGCAGTTTGTTAATAAGGCTTCTTTGAGAGGAGGAATACCATTTTGATCAGTAATCGTAGCTGTTGTTTTTCGTTGTCCAAGAATAATAAGTAGTGACGCTATAGGAGTTTGCTCAATGACTTTAGCAATATATTCTATTTTTTCATTCTTGGATTTTTCTGGGTTTACTATAAGTCCTTTTAGAGGATTAAAATACTCATAATGTAAAGTGAAATCAGCAATAATCTCTTCACTGAAAACAGGTAATGGATTATGAGTAATTTTATTTTCAAAAAGAAAATAAAAAATTCTTTGGGATATACAGCTCCAATGTTCATTTTCCAATAAAGCTTGATATTTGCATTTCCATTCTAGAGAAATAACCCCAATACTTTCATTAAAAATACATTCAAATAACTTTTTATTCATTAGATATTAGTTTTATTTAAGAGCTTGTTTAAACAAGCCCTAAGAGCTATTTTGGTAGGGTATATAGCTTTCAAAGATCAATCTATATGAAACAAAATTATAAAAGTAGAGCGTAATGTATTTGAATCTTTTATGGAGAGCGTGTGCGGTAGATTA
>WTKB01000060.1 GCA_011524575.1 Aquimarina sp. | reverse complement strand
GCACCGAAAATTAAAAGCCCTTTGCTTCTTGAGATTTCAAATTTTTTAGGAATTAAGGTAAGCGGTAATAATACAAATGCAAAACCTAACATCCAGAAAATATCCACATTGAGTATCTTGTAGGTATCAAGTACAATAGGTTGTATAAGTCCTGTTATTCCAATAACAGATCCAATATTAAAAATATTTGATCCTATAAGGTTTCCAATAGAGATTGATTTTTCTTGTTTGAAAGCAGCAATAACAGAGGCTGCAAGTTCTGGGATACTGGTACCTATAGCAATCATGGTCACGGCAATTATTCGATCACTTATCCCAAAGTCTTTAGCTACATTCACGGCACCATTTACTAAAAGTTCTGAACCATAATATAAAGAAAGTCCTCCTATTAGTAACCAGATAATTATTTTAAAAAGTGAAACATCTTGCAAGCTGTCATCGACTTCTTCACAAGAAGCCTCTAGATTTTCATGGTCAGTTGTTGCTGTTTTCTGTTTAACCGATCTTAGTAATATGATTAAGAATAACACAATTCCAGCGACAAGTGCTCCTGCTTCTATACTAGAAATGGCATTCCCAGTAGCTAAAAAGCCATATAATGCTATAGAAAATAATAACATTGCAGGGAGATGAAGTTTTAAAAAATCGTTGTCCACTTGTAACGGTGCTATTAAAGCTGTAATTCCAAGTACAAGTCCAATATTGGCAATATTAGAACCAATGACATTTCCTATAGCTATAGAGGAATGGCCATCTAAAGCAGCTTGGATACTTACCAAGAGCTCTGGGGCAGATGTAGCAAAAGAAACTACCGTAAGACCAATCACAATTTTTGATAAATTTAGTTTAAAAGAAAGCCCTACGGAACAACGTACTAAGAATTCTCCACCGATTACAAGAAGTATAAGTCCTGTGACTATGAATACAAAATCCATTATTTTTACATTAAAATTTTAGTAAATATAATAAGTTACATGTATTAGCTCTTATTTTTGTAGAATAATACCTGAGAAAATAAGATGTAATGCTTTTTCTTAGAGTTTATACGACGAATCTATATAAATTATATATTGATTGTGTTTAGTTTAAACAAGCTCTTATGCTAATTAATCTTTAAAAACGATATAATAAATCGTTTTTAAAGGTTAATTGGTATAAGTAATCATTTTAATACATCCTACAATTCTGTTTAATATACTATCCTTGTTGTTTATGAATCAAAATCTTGATCCTTCTGATACTAATTTTACCTCCCAAGATAAAGACATTGAAAAAGCATTACGACCACTTAGCTTTAAAGATTTTACAGGTCAAGATCAAGTAATTGAGAATTTATCTGTTTTTGTACAAGCGGCAAAAGAACGAGGAGAGGCTTTGGACCATACCCTTTTTCATGGACCTCCAGGACTTGGAAAGACAACGCTTGCTAATATTCTTGCCAGCGAACTTGGGGTGGGTATCAAAATTACTTCAGGGCCTGTTTTGGATAAACCTGGTGATCTTGCAGGATTACTCACTAATCTAGAAGCCCGAGATATTTTATTTATTGATGAAATTCATAGATTGAGTCCTATAGTAGAAGAGTATTTGTATTCTGCTATGGAGGATTTTAAAATCGATATCATGATAGAAAGCGGCCCTAATGCCCGAACGGTTCAAATTTATTTAGAAGAATTTACCCTAGTGGGTGCAACCACACGTTCAGGATTGCTTACCGCACCTATGCGTGCTCGTTTTGGTATCCAGTCTCGATTAAAATATTATTCAACAGAATTACTTTCAAGTATTATAAAACGGAGTGCATCCATTTTAAATGTACCTACGCAAACCGCAGCTTGTATAGAAGTTGCAAGCAGAAGCAGAGGGACACCACGTATTGCTAATGCCTTATTACGTAGAGTTCGAGATTTTGCACAGATTAAAGGTAATGGAACTATAGATTTAGAAATTGCTCGTTACGGATTGGAGGCTTTACAAGTAGATGCTCATGGTTTGGATGAAATGGATAATAAAATTCTTACCACGCTTATTGATAAATTTAAAGGAGGCCCTGTAGGAATTACAACACTTGCTACCGCAGTGAGTGAAAACGCAGAAACCATAGAAGAGGTATATGAACCTTTTTTAATACAACAAGGATTTATTATGCGTACGCCACGAGGGAGAGAAGTAACCGATTTAGCGTATAAACATTTAGGAAGATTAAATCCTAATTCCGAAACGATGGATTAATTGGTATTAAACTTTTGAATTACAGTTTGTATTCCCTTTAAAAAAGCTCTTATCGCTACAAAAAAAAACAAGCGTATCCTTAAAAAGGTACGCTTGTTTTTTTTAGAGTATGTTTAAACAAGCTCTTAGAGCTTTTTTAAAGGGAATACAAACTGTAATTCAAAAGTTTAAGGTTTTGGTTTACTTTTAA
>WTKB01000291.1 GCA_011524575.1 Aquimarina sp. | reverse complement strand
TCACAAGAAGCTTCGAGTACAACTTTAGATCAAGATCAAGAACAAGCTACAAAAGATTATGTATCCTTTATACATTTCGGAGGACGTGGACCAAGTGCTATGCATGGTGCTATAGAGACTTTTAGACTTATGTTTGGAGATGTAAATAACGGCCACCCAAGCACTGTTATTGATTTTCCGCATCCGTATACCTCAGAGGCTGGTAGGCAAGAAGAATACGATGTCAGAAAAGGGAGAACCAATTGGGGAGAACAACTCTTAAATGCAATTGGCGAAATTGAAATTCCTGGTCTCTCATTATCTATTGGTCGTGAGAGACAATATTACTTTGGACCGAGCAAAGCCTCTCATGAGTACAGAACTCAATTGATTCAAAGGGGGTTAAAAATTCCTACAGGGGTTGATGAAAATGGCGAAACTAAAACAGTTACCCCAAACCGTTTAGTGCTTCAAGCCCATTGTACGGGATTAACTGACATTGAAGAAGGTTTTATCAATGATTTATACAAAAAGGCTTTAGAAATTGAAAAGTTACTTGAAAAAAATCCTGATGCCGAGTACGAGCCCTTGTTAAAAGGTATAGATGAAGTTTGTATTAATATTATAAGTTCTATAAATGTTCCTCGTGGATATCAAACCAAGTTTAGTGGTCTATTTGGCAAAGAACCTTCTATTGTCGATAAACTATTGAAAGTGGCTGAATATACAGAAAAAGGAACTCCTGATGTTTTTAATGTTGAAATCCATAACAGACGTACCAATGAAGAAGGTCTTTATTTTAATGATCCTAAAATGGACGAACTAGCTAAGTATCCTGGAGCAAAAGTACTCTATGCGGGGTTTAGACATCATACCAAAAAAAGAGAAGGTGAAGCTTCTAGTCTATTTTATGCCACTTCAGAAAGTTCCAAGAAAGCTATAGCATATAAGCGTATCCCTAATGAGTCTGATGCCTCTAAAGAGCAAAGAATTAGAGAAGCATTAGGTCCGTCACTAGTTGATAATGTTAAATGGAAAGCTTTAAATGATAGTTTTTCTAAATTACTTGAAGATAAGCAAGTATCACAAGATGACAATCCTGAAATGTATAGAGAGCTTGCTAAACAACATTTTGGTTTTGATTTTGTAGGGCTAAAAAAAGACCCTGAAGCCTTCCGAGCAGCAGTTTTAAAAGTAGCCCCATTTGACCAAACCAAGTTAGAGGGTGATGGTCTTTATGATATTTTGATTTCAGCTAACTGTTTGAGAGATCGGTATACGAATTCAAAAATGGGTAAGATTAGTGAAGATTTAATGCAAGATTATGTTGAATTACTAGAGAAAAAGGAACTCAACCTCTTACTAGATTTTTGTGAAGATAAACACAATGAAGAAGGTAAGCATCCCCAAGGAGAGTTAAGTGACCTTAACGATCACGTAAGCCCGAGTATTAAAGCAGATATCAAAAAGCTTTATAATAAAACTAAAAAAGAACTCACTAAACAAAATGGAGGAGAAACACCTTCTAGAGCCCAAATGTTAGCTGCTTTATCTGATAAGGTACTGGATCCTATTACTAAAAGAAGAGTTTTTGGTCAATCGGTGTTTCCTGAAAGGAAACACCGTCTTAGTGTAGGAATGATTACTTCTCAAGTAGCTACACCATCAACTTCTACTAAAAGGCAACAAAGGCCAAGCACAGGAACTAGAAGTAATACTTCGAAATACGTAGGAAGAATACCTACAATTCGTTAAAAAAAACTAAGACTATTTAGTTTTGTCCTAAAATTCACCTTTTTAAACTCCATGAAAACCTGTAAATTATAGTTTACATAGAGTTTAAAAAGGCGAATTTCATATAATTTCTAAAGCGACATCTTTAGATGGAGAAAGGCGTTTACCATAAGCTAAAATTATAAAAACAAAAAAGAAGAAACCTGTTAACCCATACAGAACATTTGGCCCCATATTAGCCAGTAGTTTAGCAAAAAAATTAATTTCAGTTAAAGAATCATTTTCAATCCTTTTAATAAGTGAAGATTGATATAAATGTAACCCATAAGAGAATATATATAAAAAAAGGAATTGTTTTCCTAAAGTTATAAGTACAGCTTTTAATGAAGGGCTTACAGCTGAAATCTTAAAACTGAAGTTATTGCGTACTTCCTCAAAGAATAAATCATCATCCCCTTTTTTAGAAAATTTAAGCGCAATTTTTTTCTGAACCTCAGGTGCAGTGTAATAATGCAATGTTGCCGAACTACTCAAATAAGGAAAAAGAAAAAAAGCTACCTGCGTTTCATCTAAAATTTTAATTTTATTAAGGTAATGTTGTTTATCTAATGCTCCTATAATTTCATCAAATTTTAAATACGGAAGACTACATAAATATATTTTTTTATCATAAATGGCAATAGATAAGTATTTTCGTGTTGCTAATTTAAATAC
>WTKB01000194.1 GCA_011524575.1 Aquimarina sp. | reverse complement strand
ACCTAAAGTTATGGATTCAAAAGATGATAAGCCTGTAACTAGATTAAAGTCAAAAAGTAAAGAGTCAAAAGGAGCTATTTTTCATATTGCAGGTACTGGAGTTACTGCGGATAGTGCCTCTAGAGACCTTGGTGGCGAATTACATTATGATGCTAATCAGAATCTTTTACCTCATAGGTACATTAATGGTATTGGGGCAAGAAAAGCACATAAAAAAGGATGGAGGATTCGGTTGGATGCTTTAAGAGTACAATTTCGTTTTGTAAAAGGTTATAGCTTAAAAAAACATAAAAGTACTCAAGCATCATTCTATGAGTTTCTTAAACTTAACAAAGGGGAAAATCTTAGTGTATCAGGACACAGTAGGGGAGCTGCCCTAGGACAAACAGGGTTGATAAAGCGTCTGTATTGGGATGTGAAGAAGTTAGAGGATTTAGAGAAAAAAACAGAGAAATTATTTCGTGAATTTGCTCAAATTACAAGATCTAGTTCTAAATCTCTTCAAAAAAAAAGAAAAAGTTTAGAGCAACAAATTAAGAGAAATAAATTAAAAATTAAGGAGTTAAGTTCCAAATTAGAGCAACTTAAGAATTTTAAAAAAATTACTTTCACATTTATTGATCCTGTTAAAGGTTTGCCATTGAATAATACAGGGAAATCTTTTTTATTTAATTTGAAGCAACGTTTTAAAAATGGATTTAAGAACCCTAATATCAGTGAGCTAGATATGTTATCTCATATTGATGATTATTTACATCGAGGTAACTCTAGTAAAGATAGCAAAAGGCTATTTGAGGTTTTTATTGTTTCATCAAGGTTTGAAGGAAGGTATTTCTATAATTTAGACGAACAATTCAAAAGAGTAAATAAAGATCAAGATACACGTAATATAGGAGAAATTAAACATTCTAGTAGTGGTAGGAACAGTCGTACTCAAGAGAATGAATCAGCTTTACGTTCAGTAACTTATAAAGGACAAAGAGTTACAATGATCGCTACAGGTTTTCATCATAATCATATGGTGCAAGATCCTTTAAATCGGCTGAATACAGCTAAAAAAAGTAAAAATAAACTGTTATTGAAACTTAAAGGGCAGTATGAACAGTCAAAAGCACTTTATCGATCAGGTACTGAGGCTAATTTACAACGAACCTTTCCAATTGATGTGGTAAGAGCGGTTATACAATATGCTAGTGGTTCTATTAGTGAAAGGGAATTAAGTAAAGTAATTGATACTAATGAGAATATTGAGCGTAAGGTAATACAGGAAATAAATCATTGTATTCGTGTTAAATACTCTATAGATCATCTATTAAAAGAAACGATTCAACTTGCTATAAAAAATATCTCAAGAAGTATTTTAAACACTTTAGAATTTTATAAAAATGAAGGTTTAGAACTGGAAAAATTAAGTATTGATAGAATTGTCAGTACAGAGATCGAAGAGGCAATAAATATTGCTTTAAATAAGCATAGTATTTCTAAAAAGTTAATTTTAGAAGCAGTTGCTCAATCAAAGCATAATTTTATCAGTGATCAAATCGATACTATTGTTTCAAAATTAAATTCAGGTATCACAGATCAGCAAATTATATTGTTATTTCCAAACGAAAAGCATCATCTCAGCGAAGATCAGGTGAATGCAATTATTAAGCATTCACAATCAAAAGAAGGAATTACAAAGCAGCAATTTCTTGAGATAGTTACAGGTGTTAAAAATATTAAAGATGTTTTAAGTGAGTTATTTGACAAAAAGGATGTTAAGAAAGTAATCAAAGATGCTGCACTTAAAGTGGTTAAAGATCCTCAACATCGTAAAAGGTATATCTCCATTAAAATTAGGTTAGAATCATTATTAGAAAAATCATTACAGAAACAATTAGAATTAAAATCTAAACGAGATTTGCTACAGCAGCAATTCATTGAAAAAGGTGGTGATAGTGAAACATATCAAGAAATTTCAAAAGAAATTTATGAGTTAGAAAATGAATTAAAATGTATCAATGACAGTATAAAAGAGGTAAAAAAGGAAAAAGAATCTACTAAAGAGGCTATCCGAGAACAATATAAAGCTGTTACAAGAGAAGCTAATGATAAAAAACCTATTCAAAAATTATCTAAAGAGGTTTCTAGAGTTGGGAATTCGTATGAACATTATGCAAAAGGTCTTATTAAAACCTTGCCTTTACTTATTGGGGCTGATGATAAATTTTATGAAACTTTAAGAGATAGAGAATTATCTAGATCTATAGGTGCTTATAAAAAGTATAAAAAAGATCAAGACCGTCCTTTTTTTCGTTCTGCTTTAGTTTCACCAAAATTCAAGAACCGTGAAAAAAAAGATATTCATTATTTAATGAATAGGTTAAGTAATATTCCACGTAGGAAATTAAGATTTACTTCTATTTTTAAACCTCTTACTAGATTATTTT
>WTKB01000272.1 GCA_011524575.1 Aquimarina sp. | reverse complement strand
ATAAAGGCAAAACATTAGTAAGTGAAGGAGTAGCTGCTAATTATCAAGACATGATCAATTATGCTATTTTTTCACTAATTCATCTTTCTTATACCAATTGATCTTTGAAAACGATATAAAATAAATGGAAGTATTTTTTCTTTATACGCATTATAAAAATCAAGCATAGCCTTAGCTACGGTTTATTTTTCTAATAAAGTAGAAAGTAAAAAGGAACGATTTATGATGTCGATTTTAAAGATTAATTGGTATTAAGAGCTTGTTTAAACTCACTACTTCCTGTAATTCAAAATTTTAAGAACTTGGATCACTTTAAAAAGATTTATATATCTCGATATGGGCATCATTTAAAAGTAACTCAAAACCTTAAACTTTTGAATTACAGTTTGTATTCCCTTTAAACAAGCTCTAACAGTAAGAAATATTACTTTTTAAAACAGCACCTCAATTTTGAATGTACTTAAAAGCTTATTTAAAGATACTGTTATTTATGGACTCGCTTCCGTAATTCCCCGATTGGTTAATATATTATTAGTAGGATTACATACACAGGTTTTAAGTGTTAGTAGTTTTTCTGTAAATACCACTTTTTATGTGTATGCCGCCTTTGCTAATGTAGTACTTACTTATGGTATGGAAACTGCTTTTTTTAGGTTTTACAGTAGAGAAAAACAATCTCAAAAAGTATTTACTACATTGTTAGTGGCTTTATTCACATCTACATGTGTTGTTTTTGGAGCAAGTTTATTTTTTATAGAAAATATAGGAGCTTTTTTTGGATTACCTCCAACTACATTAGGATTACTTCTTGGAGTAATTTTCTTTGACACACTGAGTGTTCCAGGGTACGTATTTTTACGAATACAAGGAAAGTCGCTTTTATTTATGGCAATAAAAATGATTTGGCTTTTGATCTATGTAAGTATTAACGTTTGTTTTCTAGGTTTACCAGAAATATTTACAAAATACTTGGATTTATGGGATAGTTCACAACAAGTAAATTATATATTTTTAGCTAATCTATTAGGAAGTAGCGTGGTACTTCTATGTGTCACTCCTTATTATTTAAAACAAAAATGGGTATTTGATCGGGAACTTTTTAAGAAAATGCTCTACTATGGACTCCCTATTATGGGAGCTGGTTTGGCCTTTACGATAAATGAACATTTGGATAAACTTCTCATAAAAAAGTTTTTAGGTAAAGAAACAATGGGGGCTTATAGTGCTTGTTACAAGCTCAGTGTTTTTTTAACCCTTTTTATACAAGCATTTCGTCTTGGTGTAGAACCTATTATTTTTAAACATTTTAAAAGTGATAATGCAAAAGACACTTATGCACTTATATTAAAATATTTTACAAGTTTTGCCGTTTTAGGTGTGCTTATTGTAATGAGTTACTTAGATTTTTTAAAAGGACTTTTAATACGAGATGAAAGTTATTGGTTTGCTATTAATGCTATTCCAATAATTCTAGTAGCTAATGTGTGTTTAGGAATTTATTATAATTTATCTACTTGGTATAAAGTTATTGATAAAACTTATTTTGGATTGTACTTTTCTTTGATAGGAGCTTTGATTACAATCATTGGAAATAGTATTTTTATTCCTAAATATGGCTATATAGCCGCTGCATATTGTACCCTTTTAGCTTATGGGGTAATGATGGTGTTGTCTTTTAGTATGGGGCAAAAAAAGTATCCTATTCCTTATGCTACTTTACAAATTTCAGGATATATTTTACTGGGTTTATCTTTAGCTTTTTTAAACTATTATTATCTTGTAGCGTATCCTATTTTTAAAGCAATCAACATTATTTTTTACGTAAGTTTGCTTCTGTTTATAGCATATAAAAATAGGCGTAATACCATCTAATACATCTCAAAAAAAAGAAATCATCTATGAATATTAATATCATTAACAAATCAGGTCAAGCTTTACCTCATTACGAAACAGCATCTTCTGCAGGTATGGATTTACGAGCTTGTATTGATGCCCCTATTGTTTTAAAACCTTTTGAACGTACATTAATTAAAACAGGACTTTTTATAGAAGTTCCTGTGGGATATGAGGCACAAGTGCGTCCAAGAAGTGGTCTGGCATTAAAAAAAGGAATTATGCTTCCTAATAGCCCTGGAACTATAGATGCGGATTATCGTGGAGAAGTTGGAGTGATTTTATTAAACGCTTCTCAGGAAGATTTTATCATAGAAAATGGGGATCGTATTGCACAACTTGTTGTGGCAAAACACGAAAGGGTAGAATGGGTTCCTGTAGAACAACTTTCCAGCACTAAAAGAGATGCAGGAGGTTTTGGAAGTACAGGTGTGAAATAAGTTCTTAAAGATTAATTAGTGTTAGTTTTATAGTGCCTATTTAAAATATTACCTTAATTTATTTATTCCAATGAAAATTATCATACCAATGGCTGGTCGTG
>WTKB01000219.1:5088-8359 GCA_011524575.1 Aquimarina sp. | reverse complement strand
ACTTGGTTTTGGTCATAGAATGCTCTTTCAGGCTCAAACAGCCTTTTGCTCACTTCTAAAAATCAAAACATGAACTTCATCAATAAACTGATAAAATTTTATAAACAAGCAGTAAAAGAAACAATTAATTATGTCTATTTTAAAGATTAATTGGTATGAGAGGGGGCAGAAAGTAAAATTATGAATGCTACTAGTGCTTCAACTTCACTTAGTTTGATATTGAACTATCAAACTAAGTGAAGTTGAAGTTTTATTTACTAATAATATAAGTGATTATTAAAAATCGCTAAGTAGATTACATTGAGTGAGTTCTTCTTAAAGGTTTATTGTCATTAGTCCTTGCACTATTTGCTCGTTGTTCATGTGTTGGGAGGTTGTTTCTACTACGTGTTCGATGCAATACACTTCTACTTTTACCACTATAATGATAAATAAGACGGGCACGACTTTTATTAAATTTTTCAAAATCTATTTTAAAATCAGTGTGTTTTTCGCCTTTAGATTCTTCAGGAGTAATTTCTTGGTCTGTTATATTAGAGTGAGCACGGTAAGTTCTTAATTGTGCATTTTCTGAGAAAGAGACTCTTCTTTTTGATTTAGATTGAACATTAAATAAATAAGTTGCTATCTGTTGTTTTCTCTTCTTTATTAATGCATTTTGTACAGAATTTGGTATGGTTATAGGTGCGTTTTCTATACCAGTCTTCAAATCACCTAGCATTTCTGTTGCCTCTTCAACTAATTCATTTAATCGCTGTAAGCCAAAATATTTTTCTAGATTGACCAAGGATTCTTTATAGTTCTTTAAAACCTCAAGTCTTTCTATGGATTTAGCTCTATTAGCTTCTAAAGCCTCATGTTTATTTGTTATATTTTCACCTACACCATTGCAAAATTTGTTAAAATTACCTCGTGTAATATACTCATACAAATCCATATGCTCAGCATGAACTACTAAAGGGTGTTTTTGAGCATTTTCTAAGGATTTTTTTAATTTTAGAATTTTGTCGTACTTATCTTGGTTAGTCTTATATTTATTAGCTACTTTTTCTAAAGTAACCTTATTTCGTAATAAACCAGATATTATTCCCTCCGCTAAGCCTATTTCTTTTGCAGATTTCACAAAATCGTCAATTACACCCTTATTTTCACGGAGGTTTTCGAAGTTTCCGAAGTCTTCGAGGTCAGAGGTACATTCAGCTATTGTAATTTCTAAGTTTTTTAAATCTTCTGGTATTGTTTCTATTTCTTTATCAATTTCGGCTTTATCAATGATACTAGGCGTGAGATCCCAATGCGTGAGTAAGTATTCTAAATCTTGTATAATGTGCTTGTCTTGTTCTGGCATAATTTCACCTTTTTTTGCACCAAAGTTAAGGATTTTATTATCGAAATCGTATAAAAACTAAGGGTTTAGCACATTCATTAAGTACTTATTTATCCTATACAGCATTTTTAATCTTAACTTTTTTAAGTGTTGTAGCATTTTTTAATTTATAGAAAAAAATATGTCTATCTGCTGCAAAATTTTCATCCATATACCCTTTACGAACTCTATAATCAACTTCTCTAAAGACTACATCTAAGTCAATTTAGTTTCGTTTCGACTGTACAGTAGCGTTAATTTGTTGTGCTCCTGCTTTTAAACTAATACCACCTATTGATCTTTGAAAACCATATAAGATAAATTGAAGTATTTTTTCTTTATACGCATTATAAAAATCAAGAATACACCTTTTTTAAAGATGATATACTATTTTCAAACAAGCATTAAATTAACTGTGTATTTCTAGTTTGGCAAAACGAAGTAATAACTTTTTAAGCCCTCCTTGTTCAAAACGAATTTCAGCTTTTTTATTTTGACCCGTACCTTCTAAATTTAAAATTTCACCTATACCAAAACGCTGGTGCACCACTTTATGTCCTATTTCTAATTGATTAACAATAGGATTTGATTTAGAACTTACGTTATCATCACTAGAGTTTGTAGGTCGTATCTTTCTGAGTTTTTTCAGTTGATGAGCTGTGGGCTTATGTGATGGAGGTGGCGTGCCATTTTTGGGTTTTTGTTGTCGGAATTTACTTTTATCCACCTCACCAAAAATATCAATATCTATTTGGGGTTTGTACTTGTAGGTTTGTTGTGGTACAAGGTTTTCTAAATACTGCTCATCTATTTCTTCAATGAAACGGCTAGGTTCTGCATCAATAAGTTTTCCCCAACGGTAACGAGAAAGCGTATAGGTAAGATATGCCTGCTTTTCTGCACGAGTAAGTGCTACATAAAATAAACGACGTTCTTCTTCCAATTCATCACGAGAGTGCATACTCATAGCCGATGGAAACAAATCTTCCTCCATACCCACAATATACACATAAGGGAACTCCAATCCTTTTGCTAAATGAATCGTCATGAGTGCTACCCGATCTTGATCATCAGTGGCTTTGTCTAAATCGGTAGCTAAAGCAACATCTTCTAAAAATTCAGAAAGGCTTCCTGTAGCTTCATCAACTTCTACCTGTCCCTCAACAAAATCTCGGATACCATTTAAAAGTTCCTCAATATTCTCTACTCTAGAAATCCCCTCAGGAGTTTTATCTTTATTGAATTCTGATAATAATCCTGTTTTTTTAGTAACCAATTCAGTAAGTTGAAAGGCATTTAACTTTTGGTTACTTACTTGGAAACTTTTTATAAGATTTACAAAATTCTGAATCTTGGTTTGTATCGATTTCCCAATATTGATGTCAGGAACTTTATCAATACCCTCCATTACCTTAAAAATAGTGCAGTTATACTGATTGGCAGCAAGTACTAATTTATCAATAGTAGTATTTCCAATACCTCTGGCAGGATAATTAATAACACGTTTTAGAGCTTCTTCATCACTTGGATTAATAATTAAACGCAAATAAGCCAATACATCTTTAATTTCTTTACGTTGATAAAACGAAAGTCCTCCATAAATTCGATACTTAATACCTCTTTTACGTAAAGCATCCTCCATAGCTCTGGATTGGGCATTAGTACGGTATAGAATAGCAAATTCACTAGCTCGTAACTGATACTGCATCTGATTATCAAAAATAGAACTAGCCACATAACGTCCCTCATCGCCATCAGTAGGTAGTCTATTAACAATGATTTTTGCCCCTTGATCATTAGCTGTCCAAACGACTTTATCTAGTTTGGTTTTGTTGTGTTCTATAATAGAGTTGGGCATTAGTACGGTATAGAATAGCAAATTCACTAGCTCGTAACTGATACTGC
>WTKB01000219.1:0-4988 GCA_011524575.1 Aquimarina sp. | reverse complement strand
GCTGTCCAAACGACTTTATCTAGTTTGGTTTTGTTGTGTTCTATAATAGAGTTGGCTGCTTGTACAATATTTTTTGTAGAACGGTAATTTTGCTCTAATCGGTATGTTTTTACATCGTCATAATCTCGTTCAAAATTGAGAATATTATTGATATTTGCTCCCCTAAAAGCGTAAATACTCTGGGCGTCATCCCCCACCACACAAATATTTTGAAAACGATCTGATAGTGCTTTTACAATTAAATACTGTGAATGGTTAGTATCTTGGTACTCATCTACCATAATGTACCTAAAACGGTGCTGGTACTTAGCAAGTACCTCAGGGAAAAGATTTAGAAGTTCATTGGTTTTTAATAGTAAATCATCAAAATCCATAGCCCCAGCTTTAAAACAACGAGCCACATAATTTTGATAAATATCCCCTACCCTCGGACGTTTTGCCATAGCATCTGCCTCTTGGAGTTCTGGGTTATTAAAATAGGCCCTTACAGTAATTAAGCTATTTTTAAAAGAAGAAATCCGTTGTTGAATTTGCTTATACTTATAAATATCTTTATCCAAACCCATCTCCTTGATAATAGATGCAATGAGTCGTTGAGAGTCCTGTGAATCATAAATAGTAAAATTAGAAGGATAGCCTAATTTATCAGCTTCAATACGTAAAATCTTAGCAAAAACAGAATGAAATGTTCCCATCCATAGATTTTTAGCTTCCGAATTGCCAATAATTTGAGCAATACGATGCTTCATCTCTCGGGCTGCTTTATTCGTAAAAGTAAGAGATAGAATCTGAAATGGATCTACACCCTTATGAATCAAGTGAGCTATACGGTAGGTAAGCACACGGGTTTTACCTGATCCTGCACCTGCAATAACCATTAGTGGACCATCTGTATGTAAAGTAGGTGCTAATTGTGCCTCATTGAGTTCTTGTAAGTAATTTTCCAAAACCTATTAATATTTATGTAGAGGTAAAATTACGGAATTTAATACTGTTTTGATGCCTGTTCTTCATTGAAGTTATAGTAATTTCAATGAAGAACAGGAAGTATTTATACCCATTCTTGCTTAAAATTATTGTAAAATAAATTAGAAGATTTTTTTCTTTCTACTTTATTATAAAAATCAAGCGTAACCTTAGCTACGGTTTATTTTTATAGTAAAGTAAAAAATAAAAAGAAATGATTTATTATGGTAATTTTAAGAGCTTGTTTAAAGGGAATACAAACTGTATTCAAAAGTTTAAGAAGTAGTAAGTTTAAACAAGCTCTAAGTAAGAATTGGTGTTAATTAGCTACGGTAGTTAAAAATTTGATTCTAAAAAGTCGTAATTCCTCTTCGTCATAATCACCATCAAATTCTTCAAGAGCTGTATTAATCTTATCATTTTGTGCTTCTAAGAAATAATCACGAAGCTCTTCTTGCTGATCATCATCTAAAACCTCTTCAAGCCAATAATCAATATTTAATTTTGTTCCACTATAAACTATAGCTTCCATTTCCGTAATTAACTCAGAAACATTCATGCCTTTAGCATCAGCAATATCTTCAATAGGAAGTTTTCTATCAATATTTTGAATAATATACAACTTCAAACCACTATTTGCCCCTGTAGATTTTACAATCATATCATCAGGACGTTCGATCTCATTTTCCGTAACATACTTAGAAATAAGATCTACGAAGTTTTTACCATATTTCTTTGCCTTACCCTCACCTACACCAAAAATATTAGAAAGTTCTTTAAGGGTAATAGGATACTTAAGTGTCATATCTTCCAAAGAAAAATCTTGAAATACAACATAAGGAGGAACTTTATGTTTTTTTCCTTCTTTTTTACGTAACTCCACCAACATTTTGTAAAGTGTCGCATCTACATTACCTCCTTTTTTCTTAGAAGTATTTTTAGGTTTTAACTCCTGATCAAAATCAGTGTATTCGGTCATTAAAAAAGAACAAGGCTGTTTTAAAAAGTCTAAACCTTTAGGAGTCATTTTAAGCACCCCATAGGTTTCAATTTCTTTTTTAAGAAAACCAGCTACCAACGATTGACGTATAAGTGCTGCCCAAAATTTTTGATTTTTTAATTTTCCAGAACCAAAGAAAGATTGTAAATGGTTTTTATGAGAAATAATTAACGCATTTTCCTTACCTATAAGATTATTAATCACATTTTTAGAAGTATATATCCCTTCTGTAATTTTTACAACCTTTAATAACTGAAGTAATTCATCTTTAGCTTCAACCTGCTTTTTAGGATAACGAACATTATCATCCATATCTGCACCTAAACCAGTAGCTTCATCAAATTCTTCTCCGAAGTAGTGCAAAATAAATTTTCTTCGAGAAATGGAAGTCTCGGCAAAAGCAACTACTTCTTGTAAAAGTGCCATACCAATTTCTTGCTCGGCTACAGGCTTACCGCTCATGAATTTCTCTAGCTTTTCAATATCTTTATAATTGTAATAGGCTAAACAATGCCCTTCACCACCATCTCTACCTGCACGTCCTGTTTCTTGATAGTAACTTTCTATACTTTTTGGAATATCATAATGAATTACAAAACGTACATCAGGTTTATCAATCCCCATTCCAAAGGCAATAGTCGCAACAACAATATCAACATCCTCCATCAAAAAAAGATCTTGATGACGTGCTCTTGTTTTTGGATCCAAACCTGCATGATAAGGAATTGCTTTAAGCCCATTAATCTCTAAAAACTGTGCAAGTTCCTGTACTCTTTTTCGACTTAAACAATAAATAATTCCACTCTTGCCTTTATTAGCATTAATGAATTTTAAAATATCTGTATCAACGGTTTCCGTTTTTGGGCGTACTTCATAATATAAATTGGGCCTGTTAAATGATGCTTTAAATTTATTTGCATCAGTAATTTCAAGATTTTTTAAAATATCCTCCTGAACCTTAGGTGTAGCTGTAGCTGTTAATGCAATAATACTTATACCTGGCTGTATGGTATCCATAATTTTACGCAAATTACGGTAATCAGGTCTAAAATCATGCCCCCATTCACTGATACAATGTGCCTCATCAATAGCTACAAAAGATAACTTTTGTTGAGCTAAGAAAACGCGATTTTCCTCCTTTGTTAAAGATTCTGGAGCTACAAATAAAAGTTTAGTAACCCCATTTGAGATATCACTTTTAACTGTTGCAACCTCTGTTTTATTTAATGATGAATTTAAAACATGTGCAATTCCTGGAACACTTGAGATCCCCCTAATAGCATCTACTTGATTTTTCATCAAAGCAATTAATGGAGATACCACAATAGCTGTTCCCTCAGACATTAATGCAGGTAATTGATAACACAAGGATTTTCCACCTCCTGTAGGCATAATTACAAAAGTATTCTTATGTTGTAAAATACTTTCAATAACTACTTTTTGTAATCCTCTAAATTCTGAAAATCCAAAATATCTTTTTAACTCTTTTTCTAAGTTGGTAAAGTTTTCCAAATCCAAATATATTAGGCAATTAAACACTAAGAATCTCATAAATAGTGAGATTACAAATAATATTGACCCTGTTTAAACCCATGTTTTTTTTATTTAAAAAAACATGGGTTTAAAATTTATTTACTGAAAATTAATACATTTTAACATAACAATAAAAAAACACTATTAAATAAATACCTGTATTAAAGACGAACGACTTATTTACAGGGTTCTATGTAAGAATTAACACAAAAATACTCTTAAAATATCTATTTTTAAGGAGCTATAAACAAATAAACTTTAGCACCGTAAAACACACAATAATAGCACATTCAACAATAAAAATAATAAAAAAACATAATACCAACTATCATTTTGTGGTAGCTATAATCGCACCGTATTTTGCTTCTTGTCCATAAATACTTATTGCAGTAGATGATTTTAAAAAATCAACATCTAATAAACGATCTGCTTTAGCTAAACGATCAAGATTTTCAAAAGTTTGTACCTCGCCATCAATAATCACTAATTTTTCAATTCCATATTTATCAGAAAAATTATACTTCGGTAAAACACCTTGGCGACTCTCAGCAGTAGGTTTTCTTTGAGGAATTACTGGATCTTTTTTGGGAACAGATTTCTTTGGAATAGCTTGTGAATTTGGGGAAATACGTTCTTTTTTAGACTGTTCTCTTTGCTCTGGGGATTGCAATAAACTATTAAAACCATGCAATAAATCACCAAAACCTTGACTTAACATTTCTCTAAAAACAGAATTATCAAAATCTAAAGAAAAAGCATCCTCATTCATGAAAGATTCTCCTTTAAAATTTCCATTTTGAAGTTGTTGAAAAATTCCAGAAAGCGGATGATTTGAAGGCACACTATTTTTTTCTCTAACGAACAAAATACCATTTTTGTAACCTAATTCTAGAGTTTGAATAGGTTTATTAGAAGCCATCGCATAATTGGCTTGTTGCCCCTCTTTTTCCATCACTATTTTGATACCTATAATTTCATCATTCTCATTATAATTTACTTCTGAAAAATCAATCTTTATAGCATTTCTTTTAAAGTAAGTAATCATTCCTTCAATATCCTCTTCACTACTATCCTTTGATAAGGTAGCCATAATATTTTTATGAGAGTGTTGTAAAGGAGTCGTTTTTAAATCAGAAATAAAAACCTTCTCTTGGGTAGCTAAAGAAGGAGTAAATGCCAAACAAGGAAATAAATTTACAGATAAAAAAACAGTTGTAAATAAGCTTTCTATGACTCTAATTTTCATAAAATAAACTATTAAAATAAAAATATAATGATTAAAAAAATTGTATGTAAACGCTTAGAGCTTGTTTAAACTGAATACAAACTGTAATTCGAAAGTTTAAGGTTTCGGTTTACTTATAAATGATGCGTATATCGAGATATATAAATCTTTTTAAAGTGATTCAAGTTCTTAAAATATTGGATTACATGAAGTAGTGAGTTTAAACAAGCTCTAAGAGCTTGTTTAAACGCTATAAAACTTTGT
>WTKB01000331.1 GCA_011524575.1 Aquimarina sp. | reverse complement strand
GGGGATTTGACATTGTTAAATCTTTGAAATTTGAAGATGAAATATAAAAAATACGTTAGGTACATTCACAAAACAACAAAACCCTCTGATTTCAAAGGGTTTTGTTGTTTTGTGAATGTGCCACATTTAAACATAAAAAAAGCCTTTTAATGAAATTCATTAAAAGGCTTTTTTTATGTTTAAATGCTAGTAACTACTTATTAGATATTAGCAGATTTTACAGTTTTGATAATACGACCAGCGATTTTGTATGGATCACCATTAGAAGCTGGACGACGATCTTCTAACCATCCTTTCCATCCTTTTTCTACAGTGATAATAGGAATACGGATAGATGCACCACGGTCAGAAACTCCATAAGAGAAATCTGTGATTGCTGCAGTTTCGTGCTTACCTGTAAGACGTTGGTCATTGTAAGCTCCATAAACATCGATATGCTCTTTTACTACTGGACGGAAAGCTTCACAAATTTTGTTGTAAGTTTCTTCTGAACCACACTCTCTAAGTACAGAGTTCGAAAAGTTTGCGTGCATACCTGAACCATTCCAATCTGTATCACCAAGTGGCTTTGGATGCCATACTACTTCTAATCCGTAAGATTCTCCGATACGCTCTAAAAGGTAACGACAAATCCAGATTTCATCACCTGCTAAACGTGCACTCTTAGCAAAACACTGGAATTCCCACTGACCAGCAGCAACCTCAGCATTGATACCTTCTACGTTTAAACCAGCGTCTAGACATACATCTAAATGCTCTTCTACCATTTCTCTTGCAAAAGCGTTTTTAGCACCTACAGAACAGTAAAACTGACCTTGTGGAGTTTGGTCTTTTGGAAAACCTACAGGTAAATTAGTTTCTACATCATATAAGAAATACTCTTGCTCAAAACCAAACCAGAAGTCATTATCGTTATCATCGATAGTAGCTCTACCATTAGTTTCGTGTGGTGTACCATCAGCATTTAAAACCTCAGTCATCACTAAGTATCCATTAGTTCTTTGTGGGTCTGGGTAAATAGCTACAGGCTTTAATAAACAGTCTGAGTTTCCTCCTTCTGCTTGACGCGTAGAACTTCCATCAAATGACCATATTGGACATTCTTCTAAAGTACCTTTAAAGTCATCTACAATTTTAGTTTTACTTCTAAGATTTGCAGTTGGCTGATATCCATCAAGCCAGATGTACTCTAATTTAGCTTTACTCATAATATATCTTAAATACAGTTAAATAGTTGTTTTGTAGTGACAAATATAGTAAAAACTTACGTATTAATACTTACTTTTTTATGCGAATACTAAAAAAATACACTTATTTTACAACTTAGTATTTTAATATACGTATTTTTAATACATTAATAAAACTAAGTATAGTTTATTGGTTTTTTGATAAAAAAATCAGATTTACTATCCTAAAAAAATCAATATAAGCGATTAAAAAGATTAAATTTAGACATTAAATAATGACAAATCACATGAGAAAACATCTATTACTCCTATGTTCAACACTTATTTTTAGCATTTTTACAACAAATGCACAAACCCGTTTATTTATAGATCCTGATTTTGCTAGTTATGGATATTCACACAAAACAATGGGTATTCTCCCTTTTGCAACAGAAATCAACCTAAGACCAAGACAGTTAAAAAAAATGCAAGCAGGTGATCTTGAAAAAATGGAACACCAAGAGTCTCTAAATATACAAGAATCCATGTATTCATGGTTTTTAAGGAGAAAACAACAAAATAAACTATGGGTAGATGTACAAGACGTTACCACAACTAACGCTATTCTTGCTAAACACAATATCACATCTGACAATATTAGCGAATATACATCCTCTGAAATTGCGAAAATATTAGAAGTAGATGCATTAATAAGAGGTAATTTTCAGACTTCTAAACCTATGTCAGAAGGTGCGAGTATTGCCTTGGGGTTACTTGTTGGATTCTACGGTGTTACCAACACAAGTGTAATCGATTTATTTATACACGACCAAAAAACAGGAAAAGTTTTAGTAAACTACAATAAACGGGTATCTGGGAGTATTGGATCTACTACAGATCAACTTATAAATATTCTTATGAGAAAAAGCTCAAGGAGAATTCCTTACTGCAAGCCTAAAAAAGAAATGGACTAAATAGCATCTATAAAATTAGGTAACACGCTTTTTTGTAAATAAAGGACTATCATATAGATGGATTATTAATGTATCTTTGTCTTATAAAATCATTTTCACATGAGCCAAGAGCTAAGTAAACGTTATGCTGATCGTGGTGTTTCTGCCTCAAAATCAGAGGTGCATAATGCCATTAAAAACATTGATAAAGGACTTTTTCCAAAAGCTTTTTGTAAAATAGTCCCTGATTACCTTACAGATAGTCCAGAACATTGTGTAGTTATGCACGCAGATGGAGCAGGTACAAAATCTTCACT
>WTKB01000356.1:1269-2437 GCA_011524575.1 Aquimarina sp. | reverse complement strand
TTACAAAAATTAGCTCAAATAGTCTAGCTCCTACTTCTACTTCTTTGCAAGGCACTTCGTTTACTGTTTTCGCTTCTAGTGGGAGTTGTAGTGGCGGTAGTCTTTGCTTTTAAGGATACTTTACTTAACTCACCAGCTGCAATTTTTCGAGTAAGTTGTTTTCGTTTATTTGCTTCTAATACTTTACATTGCTCTTTAGATAAATAAGCAGATAAAGGTTCTATTTTAGTATCGTATTCTACAGGTTCATTTTGATTAAGTTGGTGAATGTTTTCTTGTTTTACCTCTGACAATACAGTAGTTATTGCTTGCTGGTGTTGTTGCTGAGTACGTTTTCCAAAAGACACTACTCTAGATTGTTCTGACGTATGTATTAAAGGAGTGTTTTCTTTTTCACTATCGAACACCCCAGAATAGACCTGTCCGTTTCGAATTTCTACATAGTGTAATGGGGTGTCAAATCCTTGTTCTGTCTCATTTCCAGTATTAGTTCGCGTACCAGAGTAACTTATATATTCATCCCTATCCTGTACAGATTCAACTACCCTGTCAGGAAAGAAAAGAACTTTAGCACTTTGGGTGTTTCCTTCTTTAAGTGAATTAAAAGCAACTTGTACGGCATTTTCATAAGATGAATTACAACTATCTAACATGATAAAAGCACCAGGATCTGCTTTTACATTATTTGGGATATCATTTTTATGGTATGTTCCGTGTTCCAGTTCTATGAGCAAATCTCCAGCACCTAACTCAAACTGTTCATTTGGGTCGTTACTGGTTCTATCAAAAGCTCCAGAGGTAAGTGCTTTATTCATAAATTCGGTTCTTTTACCTTGATAACAGTAAGCTTTTTGGGGTAGCTCTTCGGGATGTATCTCAGGTTTCTTAGGCTTATTTTTTAAGTAAGCTCTTAGTTGATTCTTCAAAACTGATTGTGCATCTGCAATAACTGTAAGGTAATTAATAAGTTCTCCCTTGGTGTAGTTTCCTGTTGCTAGTTTTTCTTCAAAGTTTTGTGCATTTTGGATATCCTCTTGGGTAACCCCTCTATTTAATTCTCTAGATATTCGGTATTTGTATGCTTCTATAAGATCACTTACTTGTGCTACTTTTTTATCAAAAACTTCTTTTAAATCTTCAACTTCTTTCCTTGAGTAGTCAGAATCAT
>WTKB01000356.1:0-1169 GCA_011524575.1 Aquimarina sp. | reverse complement strand
GCCATGTTCTAAAAGTGTACTTTCAAGTTCTAGTTGACTTTCTTGTAAGTTTGCAAGATTTATATATTCTGTTTGTAACGCTCTAGATAACCCACTAAATAAAGCTTTATTAAAGGTACTTTTTTCTGTGTTAGGTAGCGAGTTTTTAATAAAAGTAGCTAGTTCCGTATCAAAGTTTTTTTGTTCTTTATTAACTTTTAGAAAGTGAGCTCCGCATTCTTCCAAACTCACACTTCCATTTTTCAAACCTTCTAACAATCTAGTAGTTTTTGCATGAAGTTCTTTTTGATTGATAATATGCTTTTCAATAATATTGCTGTATTCTTGACTAATTTCAGGTTTTATTGCCTGAAATTGAGCTTCACAACGTGATCTAAGAACATTAAATTCTACAGTTTTACCTCTTCTAGTTTTTGGATCTATTAAATCATGTTCTTTAAGTTGGTCAATAGGAGTTGCTAATATTTTATTTAGCACTTTTACGAGGGCTCTACTGCTTATTTTGTTGTAGTTTTTTAAATAAATTTCACGAGTTTGATCATTAAGTTGTTTAGCATTTTTCTTAAAATGTTTGAGTAATTTATTAAAATTGATGAGTTGAAAAGCTCTTAATTTTAGGTTTCTACCTTGGCAAGTAGCTATTAAAATGTCATTTTGATTTCCTAATAACTGTGCTGTTCGGAGTAGTTCATTAAAAACTTCTTTGCCATCTTGTGGTACTTGTTGTAGCAGTGCTTCGATTTCTTTTTTACCTACATTATTTTCATTACAAAAAATATTGATCTGTGTGAATAATCTACCAGGAATTACAAGAACATCTTTTTCTGCTTTTCGTAAGTTTTTCTTAGCTTCTATAATTTTTTTATGATCTCCTGTGCTTGCTGCTACTATTAGTTCTTTTTGGGCTTTTTGTACAGCTTCTATAGCTTCTTGGATTTGTTTTATTTTACTATTAAATAGTTTGTTTACACGTGCTTGTTTTTGGTCTTTACTAAGGTCAGTAGCTGTTTCTTCTTGAGGAGTATCTTGGTAATTTGTGTTATTTTGTAAAGCCATATTTTAAAACAGTTATACAGTTCGTATTGTTTAATATAATTATTTTAGACGTGATTTAAAATTACAACTACAATGTTTTCGTTTTTTACTATTAAAAGCCGGTAAACCGTGTT
>WTKB01000290.1 GCA_011524575.1 Aquimarina sp. | reverse complement strand
CAAGTTCTTAAAATTTTGGATTACAGGAAGTAGTGAGTTTAAACAAGCTCTTATACGAAATAGCTCTAAGAGCTTGTTTAAACAAGCTCTTAGCCATCTACGAAAAAACCAACTACGAAAAGACTAAAAAATGGAGGTAGGAAAATGTAATTTATGGTACTATTTTTCGACACCCAATACCCTCAAATTCTTTAATAAAATGGATACGCCATTTTTTCCATAGATCTATGATGGGATAGGGTGTTTTGGATTCGATAAGTTTTTGTTCAAAATATTTTTCTGAAAAATCAAAAGGAAAGTTTTCTATACTATTGAATTTGCCATGAAGCCATAGTTCATTTAAGTTGTAATTGAGTTGAAACATCCAATTGGAGTGCATTTTTCCCCTATTTTTTTTGGGTTGGCTCGCCGAGGAGCAGAAACCTGTACGCATCCATTCCGTTTGCGATCTAAAAAATAAGTTTTTTTCATTTTTTAACCCCTTATTTTTTAGAAATCGGAGTGCGTTATAGATTTGTAGTTTTTCATCGACATTATTGGTGTGATTTTCCCATAATGATGTAAAATACTCTTTTTGAAAAATATTTCCAGCTACACTGTATAAGCTGTAAAAACTTAGGTCTTTTTTACGAGTGTGGATATTTAAAAATTTAAAAGTTTTTCGAATTTTAAAACGGTCAAATTTATAAAAGATGAGTTTATAAAGAAAGGGATGCCACACAGGTAATTTGGGTGTGAGGGCTAAAATATTTGATGCTACAGGTGTTTCTTCTTTTGCTTGAATAATATCTGGATTACCTAGCCAAAAGAACTTTAAAAATAAGGTATTATGTGTTTTTAAGTGTGCTATAATAGGTTGTAGCGAAATGGGGCTGGTAAGCCAAATATCATCTTCTAGCCATAAAAAATATTCAGAAGCATTTTTAGTAGCATCTACCCATGAATTAATAGGAATATGTTTTTCTTTTGGTGATAAGCCTTGACTACAATAAGAAGTTTTTTGGTTATAAAATTCGGTTTTTTGAATCTGAATTTCAGGATATTTAGTCTTTAAAGCATTTAGATACACTTCTGGAGTACCATCATCAATTACTGTAATGCTATAGTTTGTATCAATTAAGTATTTTTTTACTGAGAAGAGGCAACGCTCTAAATAGTACATTCTGTTGTATGATTTTATAAAAACAGAAACTAAAGGTTTATCCATAATTTTGATAAGAATTGATACTATCAATAATAGAACTCACTTCGTTGTTAGTTAGTACAGGGCTTATGGGTAAACTTACAATCTCTTGAGCAATATGTTCACTGATAGAACATTTGGTAGTAGCGTATTTTGTAAAAGCTTTTTGTTTGTGTACAGGGGTAGGGTAGTGCACTCCTGTTTCTACTCCTTTTGATTGTAAAAAAGTTCTGAAATTCTTCGGGTTTTTAACTCGGATTATAAATAAATGAAATACATGATCCTTATACGAACTCCATTTTGGTAGTACAATATGAGGGTTTGTGATTTCAGTGCAATACCTTTGGGCTATTGTTCTGCGTATGGAATTATCACTATCTAAAAAGGGTAATTTAACCCTTAAAAAAGCAGCTTGTAGCTCATCAAGCCTCGTGTTGACCCCAAGATACTCATGCTGATTTTTTTGTATAGCCCCATAATTTCTTAGTTTTTGAAGGCATTTAAAAAGTAAGGTGTTATTTGTAGTAATTGCCCCAGCATCACCTAAGGCACCCAGATTTTTAGAGGGGTAAAAACTAAATGCAGCAGCATCAGCAAGGCATCCAGCTCTATCTCCTTTTTTAGTGCTTGCACCATGTGCTTGAGCAGCATCGGCAAGTAGTATCACATTATTCTTTTCACAAAGCTTTTGTAGTTCGTACATTGGAGCAAGTTGTCCATATAAATGCGTAACAAGAATACTTTTAATTTTTTTTTGAATGTCAGCCTTCAATTTTAGATGTAATGTCTTAGCATCTAGGTTATAGGTTTTAGGATCGGGATCAATAAAAACAGGAGTAAATCCTGCATTTTCTATAGCGAGAACCGTTGCAAAATAAGTGTTTGCAGCTACAAGTATGTGATCGCCTTTTTGAAGCATGCCTATTTCTTGATAGCCTCGTAACATTAGAAAAAGAGCGTCATAACCATTGCCAACTCCTACACAATGTTTCGTTTGACAATAAGTCGCATATTCTTCTTCAAATTTAGAAACTTCATCACCAAGAATACACTGGTGATTTTCAAAAAAAGTCATCCATTTTTTTTGAAAATCACTTTGATGTCTTTGATTGATTTTTTTTAGGTCTAGAAATGGAATATGCATATCCTTAATAGGGTTATAATACCAATTGATCTTTGAAAACGATATAAGAGCTTGTTTAAACTCACTACTTCTTGTAATCCAAAATTTTAAGAACTTGGATCACTTTAAAAGGATTTACATATCTCGA
>WTKB01000365.1 GCA_011524575.1 Aquimarina sp. | reverse complement strand
AAGGGAATACGAACTGTAATTCAAAAGTTTAAGGTTGTGGGTTACTTTTAAATGATGCACATATCGAGATATATAAATCTTTTTAAAGTGATCCAAGTTCTTAAAATTTTGGATTACA
The DNA here is from genome assembly GCA_011524575.1 of Aquimarina sp. GTDB lineage: Bacteria > Bacteroidota > Bacteroidia > Flavobacteriales > Flavobacteriaceae > Aquimarina. Next base: position 8,306 of record WTKB01000365.1, on the reverse strand, counting down.
GGAAGTAGTGAATTTAAACAAGCTCTTAGTTAATAACAATTATTCTTGATTCAAAAATTGATCGAGTGCATTTAAATCTGGTATTAACACTTGCCTTGCCTTGCTTCCTTCAAAAGCACCTACGATCCCTGCTGCTTCAAGTTGGTCTATAATTCGACCCGCTCTGTTGTAACCGAGTTTTAACTTACGTTGCAATAAAGATGTAGATCCTTGTTGTGTAGAAACAACAATTTCGGCAGCTTGATAAAACAATTTGTCTCGATCACTAACATCAATATCAATTGCCGTGCCATTATCTTCTGTTTCATATTCTGGAAGTAAATGTGCATCCGCATATCCACGTTGAGCTCCTATATAATTGGTAATTCGTTCTACTTCTGGGGTATCAACAAAGGCACATTGCACCCTAACTAAATTGTTACCATTGGTAAAAAGCATATCTCCCCTACCCACTAACTGGTCTGCTCCAGAAGCATCCAAAATGGTACGAGAGTCAATTTTTGACATCACTCTAAAGGCAAGCCTTGCTGGGAAATTGGCTTTAATCATACCTGTAATTACATTTACAGAAGGACGTTGCGTAGCAATAATTAAATGAATACCTACAGCTCTTGCTAGTTGTGCTAATCTTGCAATAGGAATTTCCACTTCTTTACCCGCAGTCATGATTAAATCTGCAAATTCATCTACTACAAGTACGATATAAGGTAAAAATCGATGTCCATTTTCTGGGTTTAACTTTCGTTGTTTAAACTTTACATTATACTCCTTGACATTACGCACATAAGCATCTTTTAAAAGTTCGTAACGAGCATCCATTTCTATACATAAAGAATTTAAAGTATGAATTACTTTTGTATTATCCGTAATAATGGCTTCGTCTGCATCTGGGAGTTTCGCCAAGAAATGACGCTCAATTTTATTAAATAAGGTAAGTTCTACCTTTTTAGGATCAACCAATACAAACTTCACTTCTGCAGGGTGCTTTTTGTATAACAGTGAAGTAAGTATCGCATTAAGCCCTACCGATTTTCCTTGCCCAGTTGCTCCTGCCATAAGTAAATGAGGCATTTTAGCTAAATCAACTACAAAAGTTTCATTAGAAATAGTTTTCCCAAAAGAAATAGGCAATTCCATTTCAGCATCCTGAAACTTAGCAGCTGCAATTGAGGAGCGCATAGAAACAATAGTCGATTTTTTATTAGGCACTTCTATTCCTATGGTTCCTTTACCAGGAATAGGTGCTATAATTCGAATACCAAGAGCTGCCAAAGACAATGCAATATCATCCTCTAAATTTTTAATTTTTGAAATTCGAATACCCGCTTGTGGTATAATCTCATACAAAGTAACTGTAGGACCTATTGTTGCTTTAATGTGATCTATTTCTATTTTATAGTTCCTAAGCGTTTCTACAATAGTATTTTTGTTTTCTTCAAGTTCATTTTGATCTATAGTAATTCCAGACTGTGCTGAAGAATAATCCTTCAATAAATCCAAAACAGGAAACTGATAATTACTAAGTTCTAATCTCGGATCAAATTCTCCAAAATCATCAACCAGTTGTTTACTTAATGCCTCACTAGGATCTTCATAGGTATCGGAAACTATAGCTGATAAAGTAGGATCTTCCAAACTAGAACTGCTTACTGGCACTTCTATAATAGGTGCTGTGGTTTCAAGTTCAATTTCACTTACAGATTTAGGGGATTTTTTTTTTGACTTAGAAACTCCTGTATCTTCATCAGGTAAAACCTCTAAAGGAAGTTCCAGAGGCAAATTAGTATCTTCTAAAGAAACTTGTTCCTCTAGAGCTACAGAAAGATCTTTTTGATCTAAATCCTCCTCGTCAAAATACGCTTCTTCTTCTTCTTCTTCATATTCATCTATATCTTCCTCCTCCGCTTCAAGATATGCTTCTTCATGCAAAACTAGTCCATCTTCAAGTGGGTAATCTTGAGCTGAACCCTGTTCTAACTGCTCTTGATCATTAAACCCCTCAGTTAATTCTTGAGTTTCTCCGAGTTCTTCAGGATAACCTTCAGTGTCATAGTTTTCTGCTTCAAACATTCCAACACCCAACTCCTGTTCACCATTAAGTTCATCATTAAATTCATCAACATCTAATAATTGTTGCCCCTCCTGCTCTATGGATTCAAAGTATTCTTGATCTGTAGCATCATCTATAAGTAAATCATCAGAAGTAGGAACAACTGCAAGGACATCGTTGTGTTGTGTCTCCTCGTTGTAAATATGCTCTTCTTCTAATGGAGGCTCTAATAAAGAGACAGCATCTTGATCAACAGCATCAAAATGAGTTTCTAAATTATCAGGGTCATGAAGAGCCAAATCATCAGAGGCAGAATAAGGCTCCTGTTGCTCCTGAGAAGAATCTATTGCATTCATTGCATAATACTCCTCATCAGTAGGCTGCGGAGAAACTACAGGAGAAACGGGTTCAGGTACCTCTTTGGATTTAAAAGCAGAAAAACCATGATCCAAAAACAAATTAATATTCTCCTTATAAGTAGAAAATTTATCTGGTGAAAAATCAAAACGAACTACTAAATAGATAAGCGTTAAAAAAAGTAAAATAAAACCTGTTCCAATTTCACCAAAAAAGTCTTGTAAAAAATGATTCATTTCATAACCTACTACCCCTGACAAAACCCCTCCAAAAGCATTTTGAAATCCAAAAACCATAGATCCTACAAGTGCCATATACAAGCCCCAAAACCATTTTGTAACTAAACCTTTCCTTGAAACCCCCAAAAAATAACAAAGCCCTGTTAATCCAAGTAGAATAGCAATAGAAAAAGACATTAACCCAAAGCCCCTATACATAAGGTGTTGCCCTATAAATACTCCTAATGCTTTTAATAAATTCCCCCTTGTAGTTTTACGCTCCCAAGAACCAAATGTAGATTGATCAGACTCCCAAGTCAATAAAAAGGAAGCCAATGATATAAATACCGTGAGCCCAATAAGAAATATAAAAGCTCCTAAAAGCACACGCTGTTTAGGGGTTATTGTAAAGTTTTTAAAATTAGGTGGCTTTGGTATATTGACTTTTGGTCTTTGTATCATAAATCATAGAAATTTAAAAGTATTATAACTTTTAGAGCCTGTTTAAACAAGCTCTTACCATTTTATCCATCAATCATTGAAATTGTTATTAAATAAATCATACGATTACTCAGATTACTTTGTTTGTTTTTTAACACAACAGAGACCACAACGTAGTTATAATAACACATCGTATAGAAAAACTTTATTAAATTATTTTAAAGTAATTTCAATGCATAATTGGTATTAGGAATAAAGCAAAAATACTAAACTTCTAATAATACAAAAAAGATAGTGTTTATATATGTTACTAAGAGCTTGTTTAAACTCACTACTTCCTCTAATCCAAAATTTTAAGAACTTGAATCACTTTAAAAAGATTTACCTATTTTGATAGGTGTATCATTTAAAAGTAACCCAATAACAGCAAAGTTTTGAATTACAGTTCGTATTCTCTTTATACAAGCTCTTATACCAATTGATCTTTGAAAACGATATAAAATAAATGGAAGTATTTTTTCTTTATACGCATTATAAAAATCAAGCATAGTATTATGCTACGTTTTATTTTTCTAATAAAGTAGAAAGGAAAAAGATACGATTTATTATGTCGATTTTAAAGATTAATTGGTATTAATAGTAGAGTTCAATCAAAGTCTTGGTAAATTAGCCTAATTAGAATTACTTGTGGTAAGTTTTCAAGAGCCTTCAACAACATCCAGATAATACACTTATTAAGTTTTTAATTTGAGAGGATTGTTCCGATGTAGCGTCCTTTTTTTCTAGGAGTTTAAAAGCTTCTTTTTGTAAATCTTCAAAATCAGACAATTTGGTAGTAGAATTAGCTGTATCTAATAAGTATGACAATCTTGTATCAATAGAATTAATCTGAGCTTGTAGCAAATGTACTGCTACAGGAACTGTTTTATCAGGAGATTTTTTTGATTGTATTTTTTGTTGAGGTTTTGCTTTGGCTTTTAAAGTTTTTACAAGATCTTTTATATGCTTAGATGTTTTCTTGTGTAGTTTTTTGAAAAATTTTTTATACTGAGGTAGAGTTTCAGATTTCATTTTCAAAATGATTACCTCATGAAAATCTATGAGCTGTTCTAATCTTTTTTTAAGATCAGAATATTTTATAATACCCTCAAGATTAACTTCATAATCTAATACTTGTAGTGTCTGATCAATTTTAGCTTGCACGCTATTCCTGTACCTATCTAAATAAACACCTTGAGTAACAAAATTTGGATTTAACAAATTATTATTTAATTCCAATAGACTCACAAGCTGATCTTTAACACTTTTCGACTCACTAACAAGAGCCAAATATGTCATCATATATTGATCTATATTCTCATTTGTAATTGAAGGAGGTAAATCTTCAGCTTCAATTTGAACTATTGTATCAACTGAAGAATCAGGTTGAGGTGGATTTAAAACCCTTTTATCTTTTGTATTTTTAAAAAACAAATCAAACAACCACATACAATTTTTTCTCGAATATAATAAATCTTATTACAATTTACCTATTTAAAACTAACAAATGCTATATATATAACAATTTTTTATGAAAATAATTGCGAATAACTCACAAAATACAGAGAAAAACCTATCTAAGTTTTTTGTTTTTTTCGCTTAGCTGCTGGAAATAACAAATTATTTAAAATTAATCGGTATCCTGGAGAATTCGGATGAAGTTCTAATTCTGTTTTAGGGTCTCCAACGCGATGTTGATAATCCTCGGGGTCGTGTCCACCATAAAAAGTAAAAAAACCTTTCCCCTTAATACCATGAATATATCTTGCCTCTTTGTTGGACTGATTTTGACCTAATACTAGAACATTAGACTTTACCATTTGATGATCAAAAGCCGTTGTTTGCCCCATAAATCCCTTAACCAAACTGGTGTGGTTTTGACAAAGCATTGCAGGAATAGGATCCCATTTAGCAGAGAAATCCATAAGCTGAAAGTAATCCATTTCTTTAAGTACTCCTTTACGTTTAGATGTCATATCTATATCTGAAAACTCATATTTTAAAGTTTTTTCCAAAGTGAAATTTTTAAACGCAAAAGTCTTTTTATAGTCAATCTTAGATTCATATGCAGGATCACTAGGGTCTCCATCAAAAACAGAAGCACAAATATCTACTCCTTCGGCACTTAAAGCAATATCAAAACTATCGGTAGCACTACACATTGCGAACATAAAACCACCACCTATAACATAATCTCTAATTTTTTTAGCTACTGCCAATTTTTCTTGTGAAACCTTAGTATAACCTAAATCATAGGCCATTTCTTCTTTACGTTTTTTATCTTCTATATACCAATTTGATGCTCCGTAATTCTTATAAAATTTACCATATTGCCCCGTAAAATCTTCATGGTGTAAATGCAACCAATCATAAGCAACTAATTGATTTGAAAGCACTTCAGGATCATAAATTTTATCATAAGGAATCTCGGCATAAGTAAGTACCATAGTTACAGCATCATCCCATGGTTGAGTACCATTAGGGGTGTATACTGCCACCTTAGGAGCTTTTTCCAAAACAATAGCTTCCATGTTTTTTGATGGACTAGCAATCTTTTGTAAAAGAGCCTGCGTATCTGTCTCTGAAAGCGACTCAAAACTAATACCTCTTATTTTACATTGAGTTTGTATTTCTTCAGAATCAGAAAATAAAAAAGAACCTCCTCTGTAATTAAGAAGCCATTTCACTTTCTGCCCTTGCTGCAATGCCCAATACGTTAACCCATAAGATTTTAAATGGTTTTTTTGAAAATCTGCATCCATAGGTACAAGTACGTACTTAGAAAATCCTGTGAAAGAAATAAAACAACAAAATAAAAAAACAAAATAAACCTTTTTAAATATAGAACTCATCAATTATTTTTTTGAATGATCATACCCATCTATTTATGAAGTATCATCAGTATTATAACCATTGGTACTAAATGTACGATACGAATAGTACAAAAACACACGCAACGAATTTACTTATAAAAAGTAAATTCGTTGCGTGTGTTTTTGTTATTTTACAACCTATTAATAGGTACATCCACATGAACTCTTTTTACAAAGGAAATCAATACCAATAGTAAGCATATGTGATCCTTGTTGTGTAAATTGAGTAGTTTCGTTTAAGTTGAATTGGTACCCATAAGAAAAGTACAAACTATTTCTACGCATACCAATCATTGGAGATGCCGAGAGTGGCATAAAACCCTGATCTATCAAGGTTCTTATAGACATTCCTCCCCAATAATAATTCTTCTTCTTAAACTTCTTAAACTTCACATTAGCATCTATTGTAGATCTACCATCAGCTTGAAAACTTCTGTAGAGTAAAGAAGGCTGAATTTCAGTAGCTTTTATCTCATTTTTAAAAGTATAACCTGTATATAGGTAATAACTTGTTATAGATTCTGGTTCACCAGAACTAAAATCTAATAATTTTTTTTCTAATAAGTTAATGACATTTAAATTAACAAAAAAAGATCTAAAACGTAACAATGTACTTACATTAAAGTTATGATCTACAGTACTCTGGTCATCAATTCCAATTAAGCTTGGTTCGTTAAAATCTGCTGTATCGATAGAAAATTGCGTGTACTTGTAACTAATTCCAAAAGACAAGTAGCGTTGACGATAAGCATCTAGTGTCAAATGGTGAGAAAATGACAGTTGTACACCTCTTTGTTTGGTAGCTCCATTGGCATCTAGAAAAAAGATACCACCTATCCCAGAACGGTCCTGAATACGGCCATCAAAAGAAAGTGTTTGAGTACTAGGGGCATTTTTAACGCCTACCCACTGCTGAAAACCACTACTACGTGCCTGCCAACAGTCTCCAATACCTGCATAGGAATCAGAAACAATAAAGTCGTTATCTGCTAGATATTGGTTTTCTATGGGTAATCTAAACTCTTGTGCAAAAAGATGAGTTAATAATAAAATAAAAAAAGGAGTAAGTATTTTTTTCATAAATTAATTATTTAAGTAAGTGATCATGTATATCCCTAGTTTTTTCTATAAAGAGTAAAATGTCCTGTGTACTCTTTATTATCAATATGATTCGTCTTAATATGATACCAATAATCGCCAGTAGGTAAAGACATTCCATCATAGGTACCATCCCAACCATCGCTACTGGTCTGAATATCGCTACCTAAGAACTGGCTTATGAGTCTTCCATATCTATCAAAAATAAAGACTTCCATATTTTGATAATCTAGGAGTACCGCATCTGTAACTGTATCCCTACCTGGATACCAAGTAGGTACTGAGGAGTCGTTACTAGGAGAGAATACATTAGGAATTAAAAATTCCTTTTTTTCAATCCATACATCAAAATATTCTCCTATACACCCATTAGCATCTTCTACAAAGATATCATAATAAGAAGAAGTTGTTACTGTAAATGTATTATCAGAACTAACTACAACGGGCACATTATTATCCGAGTCAAAAACGCTAAAAATATAATCTTGATCAGCACTTACAGTTCCTCCTTCAGCAAAAAGCTGATATACATCACTAGCAATCTCAACATACGGAAGCCCATTCGACTGAATAATAACTTCTGGACTAGGATTTAATGAGTAATTAAATGATACAATAGGCGACTCACAATCTAGAACAGCACCATTAATCAATTGATGTTCAGAAACAAACTGAACATAAAAAGAATAAGTAGTTCCTTCTTGACTATATATTGAAGTGTCTGGAGAGAAACTAGCCCCCTCCGCTAAAGGAGTTACATTTCCTTCTTCATACCAATAAACAGTAGTATTTGAATCTGTTGGATAATTCGTAATGGTATAAAGTGCGTCTTCTCCCGAATCATAACACGTACTCACGGAAGCAGTATCTAAAACAGGTGCTTCAATATAAGAAAAGAACTCTAATGTAATTTCCACACGTTCTGTTGCAGGACACACAATTGCAGGATCAGGATCTAAATACTCTGCAAAATAAGATAATTTTCCTTCTTGTTGCAATATAGGAAGCGTAATTAATTGCCCACCTGTAGCTTCGTTATACCACGTAATTCCATCTAACTGTGTCTCCGTAAAAGCATCACGAGCGTCAACTAAAGCTACACCAGAGTTATCATTACAAGCATAATAATAATTATCTGTAATAATAGGAAACTCTGATGATGGATTAACTGTAACGGTATAATCATAAGTATAATCACAACCTGAAGGACTTGTTGCTGTAATGGTATAA